>NZ_KE384597.1:65438-73916 GCF_000426905.1 Dolichospermum circinale AWQC131C | reverse complement strand
GCTTGCGGGGAGGGGGTTGGGGGTGGGGTTCTTGTACCTCATAACATCGGGAAGTGCTGTATGATTTCTCTATCACTATAGCGGTTATCGGTTGGATGAAATACAATCGAGGGCGGGGAAACCCCGCCCCTACAGGTTTTGCAATTTAATCACTGTATCTCATTCAAGTGCATACCTCTATAATTCGCATAACCAATCATAATCAAGATTAAATCAAAACCATCCTTCAGTGTTGATAATTTTTAACAATTATTTATTGATCTTGATAAAAAATAAATCCTCCTTAAAAAAATATTAAGAACAAAAAATAATATTGAAAATTATTGTAGTATGATTCTGAAGAATTACGGGTTTCAATTAATAAGACAATTAATCACGTTAGCAGTCAGCTATGTACCTTGAGTATTGAAATACAAAGAATGAGAAGAAGCAAATGCAAATAACATTGATGAAATTAAAACTTCAAAATCCTGACTATTCCGGCTATTGACTGATTACTGATAGCTGAATAATTAACTAATCACACAGTAATCATCGCAAAGTATTAGTGTAGTGGCAAAACTTTTATTTGTAACGGATTTAGATAATACCTTAGTTGGTGACGATCTAACTTTAGCAAAATTAAATCAATGGTTAAGTGAACAGAGGCGCATTTATGGTACAGTCATCTGTTACACCACAGGGCGCTCGCTCGCTCTTTATCAACAACTAATCGCAGAGAAAGACTTGTTAGAACCTGACATATTAATATTAGCTGTAGGAACAGAAATTTATTACCCAGCTAATAAAAGGTATGATTCTGAATGGACTGCTAAAATATCACAGGGTTGGGATCGAGAAATCGTAGTAAAAATCGGCAGTGAATTTCCTTGTTTAGTTCTTCAATCTTCCTTAGAACAAACAGAATTTAAAGCTAGTTATTATACGAACACTAAAGGATTAGAAGTAACACTGCCCAGATTAAAAGCAATTTTGCAAAATCATGGTTTAACAGTACAAATGATAGATAACTTTGGTGGTGCATTTTTAGATATCTTACCTACATTAGCAAATAAAGCCGCATCGGCGACTTTTATCCAAAAATGTTTAGGTTTTAGGGATGAAAAAACTGTGATTTGTGGAGATTCTAGTAATGATTTATCTATGTTTGAAAATATGCTTTGTCCTGCTATTATCGTCGGTAATGCTCAACCAGAATTATTAACATGGCATGAAAATTATCCGCCCACAAACCGATATCTGGCTAAAAATGATTTTGCTGGGGGAATTTTAGAAGGACTAGAATATTTTGGATTTTTTCATGATAAATAATCTGAGAATTTGCACATAAGTTACAGAAATATGAGGTAGAAATAAAAATGAAAACAATAGTTTATCAATCCTATCGGGGAGAAGAAACACCAATTTGGCTAGAAACTTGTATGGAAACAGTGAAAAATTGGGCTAAACTTAAAGGTTATGACTATCAAAGAAAAGATAACTTTTTTGATTATGTTCCTGAGTGGTATATAGATAAATCTCAAGGTAAAATTAACGTCATTGCTGATTTAGCGAGATTAGAAATAGCGAGAAAATTTTTAGATCAGGGATATGATCAAACAATTTGGATGGATGCTGATATCGTCGTATTTAATCCCGATAATTTAAAAATTGATACTTCCGAAGAATATTTAGTATGTCGTGAAGTGTGGTTAGATACAGCAGATAATGTAAACTTTGGAGAAGGAGATATATTTTGTAGAGAAAAAGTTACCAACTCATTAGTTTATTTTACTCAAAAAAATAGCTTTTTAAATTTTTACATTTATGCGACTAAATCTTTGGTAAAAAATGAAGAAGGGAGATTATCGAGATTAGTGGTTAGCACTAAATTTCTAAGTAAATTATCGGAAATTATGGAATTACCTCTATTTATGAATATGGGGCTTTTTAGTCCTATTCTGATGCACGCCATAGTAGAAGATAAAAGAGATATTATTCAGTTATATCAACAAACTTTAAAATCTCCTATTTATGCGGCTAATTTATGTCTCTCCTTTAGAAATCAAATCAATAAAGGAATTATGGTGACAGATGAACTATTTACAGAAACAATTGATAAATTAATTCAAACGAAAGGAGAGATTATCAATAAATAAGTAAAAATTAAACCATAATTATTAAACCATCATTATCAAGTTATTTATGCAAATTTATACACCAGATTGGGTTAAACACGCAGTTTTCTATCAAATATTTCCTGATCGCTTTGCTAGAATTGTTCCCGCACATCAGAAATGGTTGCTGAATGTACCTTTAGAAGATTGGAATGCACCGCCAACCATTCATGGTTATAAAGGTGGTAATCTCTGGGGAATTATTGAAAAACTAGATTATTTACAAGATTTAGGCATTAATGCTATTTACCTAAATCCTATCTTTACTTCTGCTAGTAATCATCGTTATCATACCCTTGATTATTATCAAATTGATCCTTTCTTGGGGGGAGAGGAGGCATTTGCAAGTTTATTGAAAGCTGCTCATAATCGTCATATAAAAATTGTCTTGGATGGAACTTTTAATCATGCTAGTAGAGGTTTTTATTTCTTTAATGATATTTTAGAAAATGGTATAAATTCTCCTTGGTTAGATTGGTTTAAAATCACAGGTTGGCCACTTGCACCTTATGATGATGATCACCCTGCTAACTATGGTGCATGGCACGGAATTAGAGCTTTACCAGAGTTTAATACCAATAATCCAGCCGTGCGGGAATATATTATGCGAATTGGGGAACATTGGATTAAATTAGGAGCAGATGGTTGGCGGTTAGATTCAGCAGATTACATTAAAACACCGGGATTTTGGCAAGAGTTTCGGGAACGAATTAAAGCAATTAATCCTGAAGCTTATATTGTGGGAGAAATTCCCATGTATGCCAGTGAATGGTTAGATGGAACACAATTTGATGGTGTATCCAGTTTACCTTTTTTGAATGCTACCACTGCTTTTATTGTTGGCGATCGCCAAGTTAAAGGTCATTTGTCTGAATATGCACCACCACCACCTGCGGATGCGGCTAAATATGGGGAAGAAATTAATCAATTACTACAACTTTATCCTTGGGAAATTCAACTCACTCAACTGAATGGTATCAATAATCATGATACAGCTAGATTATTAGATGTGGCAGGAGGCGATCGCCCAAGTTTATATTTAGCCACATTACTATTATTAACTTTTCCCGGCGCACCTTGTATATATTACGGTGATGAAGTCGGTTTAACAGGTAGTTATGATCCTGACTGTCGCCGTGGTTTTCCCAACAAAGAAGCATGGGATCAAGATATTCTAGAATTTCATCGTCAATTAATTAAACTACGTCACAGTTACCCAGCTTTAAGAATTGGTGAATATCAAACCTTATATGCTCAAGGACAAGTTTATATTTTCAGTCGGAGGTTAGCTAGAGAAAATATAATCATTGCTGTCAATGCCGGTAATTCCACAGCAAAGTTTAATCTTCCAATATCATCGCCCACTGAACCAGAAAAAACATTATTTACATATCCTGAAAATCAAAATAATTGGCATTTTCAAGCAGGATATCTCAACTTGACATTGACTTCCCGTAGTGGCTTAATATTAGCTTGATGGTAGGAATCAGCCAGAATTAATTAAAAGTAATTACAAGTTAAATAAATGTAAATTTATGAACAAAAAAACTATATTTATGATGCTTTATAGTTGCATTTTCCTTATTAGCTTAATTTTGACAAATGTATTAATTAATGTGTTTTTACCTAAATATGATATGCGTCAAAATCTTGGTGATGTGAGTGCTAAATTAGAATATTTTACCCAACATAAAGATGATTACGATATGATTTTTTTAGGTCCAAGCACTACATATTACGGATTAATGCCTAAATTATTTGATGAAGCCATATCAGTAAATGGTAATAGTTTTAAATCCTTTAACTTTGGGATCATGTCGGCAAATGTAGCCGAACTGGATTTCTATTTACAAAAAATCTTAGCTTTAAAACCAGCTAAGTTAAAATGGATATTTTTAGATTGTTTAGTTGACTCTTTTGTTGAAGAAGCACCAACAGCAACTAAAAATGTTTATTGGCATACTCCAATTAAAACATTAGAAAATTTTAAATTAATCGCAGAATCCACTCTAAATTTAGACATAAAAATTGCTGCCCTGTATGCAAATTCAATTAGCTTTATCTATAACTGGTTAGGAATTGGTAATTTTTCAGATTATGTAAATCCCAGAATCACAATCACACCAGGAGGAATATTATCTGATAGAGTGATTCAGGAATCTGGTTATTATGCAATGGATTGGATGAACGACATTGAACTATTAGACAAAATTTTTCAAGAGAAGTATTTAGAGATTTATCAACAAGAATTAAGCCAAGCAAAATCGGCATTTTCTAATTCACAAAATATATCTAAATATCCAGTCGATTCCTATGCACTTAAAATAATTAAGCAGATGATTGATAGAATTGATAACCAAGAAAAAATCACTCAAAATAAAATTGAATCTATTTTCCTCATTCCTCCAGCTTTAGATGCAGATGTTGAACATACTCCGATTATGAGGGCTTTAAATTTAGGATATGTTTCTACCCTATTTGCTTTTAATAATCCCAATAAATACCCTAGCTTATATGAACTTGCCAATCGCAGTGATCAGAGACATTTAAATAATCAAGGTGCTGAAAAATTCACAAAAATTCTCGCAGCAGAGTTTTCCAATTATCTGAAATTGTCAAATAGGATTTTTTAAATACTATAACTTTTTCACTGATTCTGCATCTAACTTATTAAGCTTTTATGGTGTAATTCAAAAATATGAAATCTCATCACTCCTTACTGTTAGCAACTGATTTAGATGGCACTTTTTTAGGAGGTTCTGAACAGCAAAGGGCAGAATTTTATCAATATGTCCATAATCAGGGCGATCGCCTACTTTTAGTTTATGTCACTGGCAGAGAACTGGACTGGATCAGCAACTTTTTAGTTGAAAATCCCCAAGTTCCTAAACCTGACTACATCATCGGTGATGTGGGAACAACTATTGTACATGGTGCAACTTTCGAGCCAATTTCTGCTGTGCAAGATTGGATAGTAAAACAATGGGGAAATGCTAACGAACAAGTCAAGCAGCTATTAGCAGATGAACCAGGCTTAAAATTGCAAGCTGTTAATCCTGATTATCGCGTATCTTACTACTATGATCCCGAAGAATTACGACCTAGCGCCATTGAAAAAGTAATTGATGCGGGATTTGATTGCATTATTTCCCATTATGATATCTATTTTTATTTTGATGTTATGCCCAAAGGAGTATCTAAAGGTCCTACCCTGTTGAAGTTTTTAGAGGAAATGAATTTTAATGCAGATGATACTATTACTTGTGGAGATACTCTCAACGATTTATCATTATTTGAAACAGGATTAAAGGGAGTGGCTGTAGGAAATTCTGAACCCAGATTAGTTGCCAAAATTCAGACAATGCAAAATGTTTATTATAGTCCTTATCCTGGTGTTATGGGTATTTGGGATGGTTTAAAAATCTATGGTAAGGATTAAAAACATTACACAATAATCCAAGTCAGATAATTGGCAAATACTTTTTAAACTTTATTTACTGTAGCGATCGCTCTCCTCTCATTTAGAATTTTAGTACTCAGTATATATCTATAAAAAGGAATTTTGTTGACGACACAGGTTAAAGTAGTATAAAAATTTGCCATTTTTTAGTAAAAATTTTTGATGGAAAACAAGTCAAACTTTATACCAATTTCCATAATTCTTACTACATTTGAATTCTGCAAATCATAGCGAAGAACTGCCTAAAATCTCCTCCATTTGACAAAAGATGACTCATTAGTTTTCAATAAAAAAGTCGCGGTAGTTTACATATAATTTCTTGGCCAAGGAACAAAAGTCAATGACCACATCAACCCTCCGATTCCCTATTGATTTAGATGCTTACAAGCCTTTAAAATTAAATCCGGCTCATGCAACTTTAACTGATGAGCAAAGAGAAATCCTCAAAGCAAATATTCAACTTTGTCGAGATACTATTGTTTTTTTTACTGCCATTGCTGCTGCAAAAGGTGTAGGTGGTCATACAGGAGGGGCTTATGATACAGTCCCCGAAGTAATGATTTTAGATGCTTTCTTTCGCGGTTCTCCAGATAAATTTGTGCCGATTTTCTTTGATGAAGCGGGACACCGAGTGGCTACACAATATTTAATGGCTACTTTACATGGTGATTTAGATGCGGAAAATTTGTTACATTATCGAGAACCTAATTTTGAATTATTTGGACATCCAGAAAGAGGACGTACTCCAGGAATAAAATTTAGTGCGGGAAGATTGGGACATCTGTGGCCTTATGTGAATGGAGTAGCGATCGCTCATCCCAATCAAGTAGTATTTTGTTTAGGTTCTGATGGCTCACAACAAGAAGGCAATGATGCCGAAGCCGCACGTTTAGCAGTAGCTAAAAATCTCAATGTGAAGTTAATTATTGATGATAACAATTCCACTTGTAGCGGTTATCCTAGCGATTATTTACCAGGATTTAATGTTAGTCAAACCTTGGCAGGACATGGATTAAAAGTATTAATTGGTGCTGGGGAAGATATAGATGATTTATATAGTCGTTTATGTCAAGCTGTTAATACTGATGGTCCAATAGCAGTAATTAATAAACGTCCGATGACTCCTGGTATAGTGGGAGTAGAAGGAACACCTTTAGGACATGATGCTTTATCACCAGATTTAGCGATCGCCTATTTAGAAACTCGCGGCCATACCCAAGCTGTTGAATATCTTAAACAAATTATTCCCCTCCAACATACCTATACTTTCAACGGTTCTAGTAGTAAAACTCGTCATATTTTCGATGCCACAGTAGTTTCTATTCTTAGTTCCATGACACCTGCGGAACGCCAAGAAAAAGTAATGTGTATTGACAGCGATTTAGGAGAATCCTGTGGCATTAATAAAATTCGTCAAGCCTACCCAGAAATATTCTATCATGGCGGTATTATGGAAAGAGGAAATTTCTCTGCTGCCGCCGGATTTGGTATGCAAGAGGGAAAACAAGGAATTTTTAGCACCTACAGCGCCTTTTTAGAAATGTGCATTTCTGAAATTACAATGGCGCGACTAAATAAATCTAACATTCTCTGTCAATTTTCCCATAGTGGCATAGATGAATTAGGAGATAATACCTGTCATTTTGGCTTAAATAATATGTTCGCCGACAACGGCTTAGAAGATGGTTATCAAACTCGGTTATATTATCCCGCCGATGGACATCAAATGAAAGCCTGTGTAGAAACAATCTTTTATCAACCAGGATTAAGATTTCTCTTTTCTAGTCGTTCCCCAGTTCCCGATGTTCTGGATACAAATGGTAAACCTTTATTTGCCGAAAATTACACCTTTATTCCTGGTAAAGATGACATAGTACGAGAAGGAACAGCAGGTTATATAGTTAGTTTTGGTGAGGTACTTTATCGCGCCCTAGATGCAGTAGAAAACCTCAAACAACAAGGCATAGATGTGGGTTTAATTAATAAATCAACTCTGAATCTAGTAGATGAAGAAATAATGGCAAAAATTGGTAAAACATCCTTTGTTTTAGTTGTTGAATCCTTAAATCGGCGCACAGGTTTAGGTATTCGTTTTGGTTCATGGTTATTAGAAAGAGGATTTTCTCCCAAATATGCCTACATGGGAACTCATAAAGAAGGTTGTAGTGGTATTTGGGAACAACTACCCCATCAAGGAATTGATACCATTAACATTATCAATAAAGTCAAGGAAATCTTGAAGTGATCAAAGTTGCTTTTTTTGATCGGGATGGTGTCATCAATATTGATCATGGCTATGTTTTTAGTCGTGATCAGTTTGAATTTACCAATGGAATCTTTACTGCTTGTCGTCTCCTGCGCGATTTGGGTTATGAACTAATTGTAGTTACAAATCAATCAGGTATTGCTCGTGGTTACTATTCCGAACAAGATTTTTTAGCCCTTACTGCATGGATGGGTGAACAATTTAAAAAACAAGGTGTAGCATTACTAGATGTTTTTTATTGTCCCCATCATCCCCAAGCTAAAATATCTCAATATCGTCAAAATTGCCGATGTCGTAAACCATCCCCAGGAATGTTTGAACAAGCTTGTCAAAAATATCCGATAGATATTGAAACATCAATTATGATTGGGGATAGAATATCGGATATACAAGCGGCTAAAACCGCAGGAATTGGTAAATTTTACTTGCTTAGTCAGGAAAACACTTTTTCTCAGGAATTGAAAATAACTAATCGCTTGGATAACCTATATCAACTCAAGTATTTTTTGGAAAAAAATAGTAATGTGTAAATAAGTGAGATACACAATTTAATCATATCAATCTTATTGGGCATTCTGCCCGCCTTTTTATCTACA
>NZ_KE384597.1:62962-65356 GCF_000426905.1 Dolichospermum circinale AWQC131C | reverse complement strand
CAGATTCTTGATATCTGACGCACCCTAGAACAGATTTTTAGTGTGACACTTGCGTAAGTCCTACTACAGTTTTCTTAAATATTGATTAAATTCATCTCAAATATAACCAAAAACCCAGACAATTATATTGTCAAGTGCATCTAACAGAACTAAGAGGTTTACACGCAAATGAATAAAATTTTTCGGTATGTACAAGAGTTTTTGATATTTAGACTTATATATCCTGTTTTATTACAATACATTGATCAGCATCTCATCACGATTACGGAAGAGATGGAAAAAGATAAAATGGAGAATAATATTCCTAAATTAGAATCAGAATATGAACAGTTACCTATTCTACAATTCATTTATTACATCTTATTTAACTATCTACATAATAACCTAATTACTAGGGTAGATTTGCTCCAACAATGTCAAGCTGAGAATAACCTATATGAGTTAAAATATGAGGAAAATATTGACCTAAAACCAGCTATAAGTTATCAAAAAATTCCTGAAGCATTTAGAGAAAAAGAAGGTAAATTTCAATTTACAGATCCTTTTGCAGTAGTTGTCAAAAATGTGGAGTTATTTGGCATTTATGCCATTGGGTTTACCCAGGATAAAAATATTATTTTAGAAACAGTGTTAGATAGAGTCGATGTTTTAGAACACACTACCATTTCCACCATGAGGGAAGGGTTTAATTCTCAATATATTGCACCTATAGCTAATATAGAACATTTTGATTTAGCCTGTTCATTTGTTAATTATTGGAGTCATTTATATGCCCATTGGATTTATGAAGCTTTAACCAGATTAGAAGTTTTAGAATATTATGTTAACAACACAGCTAAAAAACCTCTTTTAATTCTTGATCCGCACCTTCCTCAATGGAAAATACGCTCTTTAGAATTGATGGGTTATAGTTCAGCAGACTATATTAAATGGAACGGATCTAGAGCTAAGGTTAATGAATTAGTCATTTGTTCTAAAAGACGGGAAGGAGGACGTATTTCTCTCAAAGCTTGTCACTGGGTAAGAGAACGTATTCTCAGCAACTTAGATAGTTATGCAAATCCAAATCTGGTTTTAAGTCCCAAAATTTTTATTTCCCGAAGAAAAGCAAATGCTCGACGCATTCTTAATGAAGAAGAAGTCATATATAATCTAGCCAAAATGGATTTTGTGCCTTATGTACTTGAAGATTTAGATTTCGCAGATCAAGTGAAATTATTTGCCCAAGCTAAATTTATTATTGCTCCTCATGGTGGTGGAGTGACAAATATTATTTTCTCACAAAATTTAACTTTAATTGAAATTTTTGGGGAGAAAATCAGTCATTTTTATTATACAGTTGCTCAGGGGTTAGGATTTGATTATGCTTGTATGTTCTGCGAAGGCAAAAATGAAGATATTATCGTCAATTGTCAAGAATTAACGAAAATAGTGAATAAAATGACGAAAATTAGAATTTGATCTGAGTATTGATCTTAATAGGGTGCGTCAGATATCAAGAATGTGTTTATTTCCACTAGATCCCCGACTTATAACTAAGATTTATCATTTATTTACATCATTAATGAAGAAGTCGGGTATCTTCCGCCAGTTTTAAATCCCTAAAATCATTTTGGCCGTGATTGGTTCATTATTGGAAGCAGATTGATTGGGATCTAACTGATATGTATCTGGTTCTAAATAAGTGCTAAATAACCGATCAAAAATAGTAAGTGTGTCTCCAAGATTTTTCCCTTCAAAGTCATAGTGATGAATGCTATGAAACCGAGGTGTTACATACACCCATTCCAGTATTCTCATCCAAGGTCGCCATTTAACATTCAAATGTATCCAATTATCTTGAAATGCCAAGTGCATTAACACAAACATCATAAATTGTCGAGGAATTTGCAGTAATGGGAAGCCTATGTAAGATACCGTATATAACATTGCACTAATCAAGCTGACTCTTTGTGCAGATAACCACCATACTGTATTACTTGAATGATGAAAGCAATGGGTTAACCAGAGATACTTATTTGCGTGTTGCGCTCGATGAATTACATAATATAAGAACTCTTTTAATATGTAGGCGGCAATTATTCTTACCCATATAGGTAAAGATAATAAACCTGTAGATTCTATGAAATTGGCAGGAAAAACCAATATTTTACCGAGTAACATCCAAGTAGTGTAGGTATTGATGATACCATAAGTAAATGATATTGATGCTGCTGTAAATTCTTTGATAAACACAGATTTGTATTCTAGTTGACGCAGAGGATCGTGTTTTTCCCAAAACCAAAGGATTGTGCCAGATGCAAACAGCATTAACCAATATAAAAGTGTATTTCTCATTATTTAGGATATTGCGTTCTATGGACTGATAAAAAAAATATCATTGTTCCCAGTTCC
>NZ_KE384597.1:57134-62880 GCF_000426905.1 Dolichospermum circinale AWQC131C | reverse complement strand
CAGATTCTTGATATCTGACGCACCCTAGAACAGATTTTTAGTGTGACACTTGCGTAAGTCCTAGTTCCTTAAGTAATTTTTGCTAGAAATATTAAATATAAATTAAAAAAATCCAAAATTAATGAATGTGGTTGATAATACAAATTTTAGAGGAGTTTAAAAACCTGAGTTATGAATAAAATTATGTTGCAAGATGGGAAACGTTGCCTAGTTACAGGAGCAGCTGGTTTTATTGGCTCTCACTTATGCGATCGCCTGCTCAAATCAGGCCACAGTGTCCTTGGCTTGGATAATCTAATTACAGGAAGAACCCTGAATTTGAAAGTAGCTCAAAACCATTCTAGCTTTACATTTATTGAGCAAGATTTAGCCGATATTTCCCCAGATACATTAATAGATATTGATTGGGTATTTCATTTAGCAGGGTTAGCTGATTTAGTACCTTCAATCCAAAATCCAGGTAACTACTATCATGCCAATATTCATAGTACCTTCGCCCTTTTAGAAGCTTGTCGTCATGCTCACATTGAGAAATTTATCTACACAGCTTCTTCCACCTGCTATGGTATTCCTGATCAATACCCCACACCAGAAACCTATCCCTGTCATCCTGAACATCCCTATGGTTTAACAAAATATTTAGGGGAACAATTAGTGATGCACTGGGCGCAAGTTTATCAAATTCCAGCCCTTTCATTACGACTGTTTAATGTGTACGGAACAAGATCCCGTACAACAGGAGCTTATGGTGCAGTATTTGGTGTATTTCTCGCGCAAAAACTCGCCGGAAAACCCTTTACTGTGGTGGGAGATGGAACACAAACTAGAGATTTTACCTTTGTCAGTGATGTAGTAGAAGCCTTTGTTAAAGCAGCCGAATCAGACATTACAGGCGAAATTATTAATATCGGTTCTGGTAAATCTGAAAGTATTTTAACACTCGTTAAATTATTAGATGGACCTATTATTTATATTCCCAAACGTCCAGGAGAACCAGATTGTACATGGGCAGATATCACCAAAGCAACCACACTTTTAAAATGGCAACCTCAAGTAACTTTAAATCAAGGTGTAGCTGAGATGTTAGCCAATATTGACCTTTGGCGAGATGCTCCAGTTTGGACACCAGAAACAATTCACCAAGAGACACAATCCTGGTTTGAGCGTTTAGGACAAAAATTAGCATGACCAACTCATATATTAGACTTTACCAACAGGTAATACAGATACAAACTACTGGCAAAACTTTATGTCAGATTACGCCCCAAGTGCAAACAATTATTACAGAATCAGAAATTAAAACCGGAATTTGTAACCTGTTTATCCGTCATACTTCCGCCAGTTTATTGATTCAAGAAGAAGATGCTAAACCAGATGTAGAAACCTTTTTTGCTAAATTAGTTCCAGAAAATGGTCAATATTTATTAGCAGGACAAGGTTTAGATGATATGCCTGCTCATATTCGCTCTGCCCTCACCCATACATCTGAACAAATTCCTGTTAATAACGGTATTTTACAACTGGGAAGGTTACAAGATATTTATATTTGGGAACATCGGCAGTCTGGTTATACTCGTGAAGTCATTGTTAACATACTGGGATATTAAAAATGCCACAACTATTAACAATTAATCAAATTCCCTTTGTCAACCTCAAAATTCAACACGCTGGAATTAAAGGGGAATTACTAACAGCAATTAGTGAAGTAATTGATGATGCAAACTTTATTTTAGGTGAGCAAGTTCCAGAATTTGAACGCCAATTTGCTCAGTTATGTGGTGTGCGTTATGCTGTTGGTGTTAATTCAGGAACAGATGCCCTGATTTTAGCATTAAAAGCACTTGGGATTGGTGTTGGTGATGAAGTCATTACTGCTCCTAATTCCTTCGTGGCCTCAGCTACTTGTATTCGTTTACTGGGAGCAAAACCTGTATTTGTTGATGTGGGTGATGATTACAATATTGATCCCAATAAAATTACAGGGGCTATAACTCCTAAAACAAAAGCAATTATCCCTGTACATTTAACAGGAAGACCTTGTAAAATGCAACCAATTTTAGATATTGCTCAGGAAAAGGGAATAGCTGTAGTGGAAGATGCAGCCCAAGCGGTACTTGCTGAATATCAAGGTCAGCGAGTGGGTTCTTTGGGAACATTAGGTTGTTTTAGTTTACATCCTTTAAAAAACTTAAATGCTTGCGGAGATGCTGGTGTAATCGTAACAAATGACCCCGAATTATACAACCAGCTAAAAATTATGCGGAATATTGGCTTACGTACCCGTGATGACTGTGTGATGTGGTCCTATAATTCCCGTTTAGATACTCTACAAGCAGCCATTCTTTTAGTGAAATTACGCTATCTCCAGGAATGGACAAACCAGCGTCGGCAAAATGCACATTATTATCAAAGTCAATTAGCTGATATTCCTCAGATTAAAATCCCCAGAGAACAAGAATGGGAAAAATGTGTTTACCACACCTTTGTTATTCAAGTAGAACGACGTGATGAATTACGACAATTTTTGAGCGATCGCGGTATTGGCACAGCAATTCATTACCCAGTGCCAATTCACCTATCTACAGCAGGTAAAGAATTAGGCTATTCATTAGGTAGTTTTCCGATTACAGAAATGCAAGCAAGCCACATTTTGAGTTTACCTATTTATCAAGGATTAACTGTTGAGGAACTGGATTACATTTGTCAAAACATTAAACGATTCTATCAATATTCTTGAATAGGAACACGCGAAACAAGCTGTTCATATAATCCAAAATTCCAAATCCAAAATTTAACTATGCCAAACTCTAACATTAATTTATCAAACATTGGTTGTGCTGCTTGGGGCTGGAGAGAAATAGAAATACCCGAATATTTCCACCAAGTTGTTAATCAAGGTATGCGTTTAGTCGAGGTAAACGCCCATCCCCAAGCCCCTAAACATCTTTTACATGATGGTGATGATGAAGCCGTTTCTAAAATTGCTTATTGGGCGCAACAAACTGGAGTAGATATTATTTGTATTGCTGGCAGAAATAATTTTACACTGTCAGATACAAATGAGTTAGAAACAGAAATTAAAAGAGTAGAGCGGTTTATTGATATTGCTCAACAACTAAATGCCAAATTTGTGCGCTTATTATCTGGTGATCATAGAAATGATTTTATTCTCCCAGAGGTTTATCCCCGGTTACATTATGCTTTTAATCGAGTTGGTGATTATGCCGAAGCAAGGGGAATTAAAATAGCGATTGAAAATCATGGTGGTCCAACAGCAACAGGACAAAGGGTGGCAAAAATGATGGAAGGTATCAAAAGTCCTGCGGTTGGTGTGAATTATGATCCTGCTAATTTTTTGAATCAGGGAACAGATCCCTTAATGGCATTACGCTATATATTACCTTGGGTAAATTATACCCATTGGAAAGATGTGAAATGGGTAAATGGTAGTCCTCAATTTTGTGCTTTTGGTACAGGGGAAATTGTTTGGCAACCAATTATTCAAGAATTACTTAATGCTGGTTATCAGGGTTATTGGGTGGTGGAATATGAAGAACCATCGGATGTGGAAAATGGAACTAAAGAGAGTTGCAATAATTTGTGTGAATTATTGCAAAAATTCTAATTGCTGTTGACGAAGTTTCAAAAAAAGTGAATTAATAAAATGTCATTTTCTTTAGATGGTCATGTGGCTTTAGTCACAGGAAGTTCTGCGGGTTTGGGAAAAGCGATCGCTCTCAAATTAGGACAAGCTGGTGCTAAGGTAGCAATCAACTACAATAACAACGAATCAAGAGCTAAACAGGCTTTAGCAGAACTAGAACAGCAAGGTTGCCAAGCTATTTTAGTGCGTGGGGATGTCACCCAACCAGAAGATGTAGCAGCAATTTATGAAGCGATCGCTTCTCAATTAGGGACAGTAGATATTTTAGTGTTAAATGCCACAGGACCTCAACCCCAGATCCCATTTGAGGAATATACCTGGCAAGATTTCCAAACTATGTTGGATTTTTTTGTCAAGAGTCCTTATTTATTAACTCGTATTTGTTTACCTTCCATGAAACAAAAACAATGGGGACGAATTATTAATATTAGCAGCGATGTTTGTTTTCGCACTGTTAATAACTCCAGTGCTTATGTCACTGCCAAAAGTGGACAACTGGGTTTTACACGCAGCATGGCCACCGAGTTAGCACCTTTTGGAATTACAGTAAATGCAGTTGCTCCTGGTTGGATTCCTGTAGAACGCCATGAAAGTGTTCCTCAAGAAAAAAGAGACGCTTACCAAGTCAGAATTCCTATGCAGCGTTGGGGCATTCCCCAAGATATTGCAGAAACAGTGCTTTATTTTGCCAGTGATGAATCGGGATTTATTACGGGGCAGTATTTATGTATTAACGGAGGCTTTACTTTGATGTAAAGTCTAGGGCCATTACTCACTGGTGATGTGACAGCTGATTACTGAATCAGTGTTTTTAATACAAATAATATTCCTTTAGCATATTCATATTCTGCTATTTGAGAATGTAATTTTTTAGCTTCACTGGTTGCATTTTTCACTAAATAACCATGTCTCACAGTTTGCAACATTTTAATATCATTACCACTTTCGCCAAAGGCTATAGAATTTTCATGGCTGACATTTGTCTGGTTTAAAATAAAATTCACTATATCTTTTTTACCTGTTCGTGAAGGGGTAAAATCAACATCATAGCAATTTTCAGGATCTCCACACAAAGGATTAGCTTGACTAATATTTACTTGAATACCAGCTTTTGTTACTAACTCTTTGATTTTCAGAATTGCCTGATGATCAAGTAAATCATCTTGTTGATAGTAATAGTAATTTTTTAAAAAAGGAGAATGTTCAATTTCTGGTTGTGGTGTCAAATGTACATTCTCTAATTGTAAACAACTAACTAAATCATTAACCAATTGTTGAGAAAAATTGCTGTTCATTAGATTTTCTTCCCATATTTGATCTTTTTCACCGTATTGATTTTGATTAAAATAGGTAATTTCAGTGCCTAAACTACTAGCAATAAAATGAGGTAATAATCTCAAACCACATTTATTTATTTTCTCAAAAACTGAAGTTAAACTACTACCAGTAACCCAACCAAAAAAGATTTGTTTATGATCAGTTTCGTTTAATAAATACTCTTCAAGTTCTTTGATGTCACTTTTATGCTTGTCTGTATTTTTATGAGCCAGATAAGTTTCATCAAAATCTGTCAAGACAACGTATTTAGGTTCTGGGACAAAAGGTAACAGTTTTATATTATGTTTACAATATTTCATATCATCCTTATGATACACATTATTTCATGAAATTACCCTCAATATAGTTACGAATTATCTCATCTTATCATGCTTGTTTCTTTGTTTCAGGACTAACATTTTTAGGTGATCTATCCAGTGGTAGACTATCATAGCTTTTCCCACACAGATAAAATACACCCCACCCGCGCTGTCGCGTTGTTGGCTATTGCCACAGATTCGGAAAATTAGCTAAAATAAGTTGTTTGTAATTCTTAATCAACAAGCAGGATTAATAGGCGCTGCTTTGTCTGCTTCTAGGTTATAAATAGCAGCAACGGTAAAAACCGCATCTGGCGAGGGCTACAAAGATGAATATCAAATTTTTAATACCTTTAATTGCTGCTACTTGTGTTTATAGTGGGTTTGTTTCTGCCGAATACCCTGCCAAATCTCCCAAATCTTCCATATCATGCACATCTAAACC
>NZ_KE384597.1:47567-57100 GCF_000426905.1 Dolichospermum circinale AWQC131C | reverse complement strand
CTTGCGGGGAGGGGGTTGGGGGTGGGGTTCTTGTACCTCATAACATCGGGAAGTGCTGTAAGTGTTCAACCGGACATGATATTATCTTGACCTTTCACTAGTCATGGCACACAACATAAGTTAACCTATTTGTCAATAGTATATTTGTTCTACTAGTCAAACCACATAATTTTGCTGAATAATTTTTCCCCAATTGACTCTTCAAAACCACTGCTAATTTGTAAAGTTTTGTATTTTTTTTGAAAATTGATCTCTAAAACCATTGTAAATAAAGACTTTTACAGATCATCTTTTTCGCAGGGTGCAAAATTGACAATATTAACCCAATTGTGAAATTCTCAATAATTCTAGCAAATCGCCGAAAGTATTGCAAGCTCGTTACTAAATAAAAATAATTCTCAATTAATTATTAAGAAAATCTAAAGGTGAATTTTCCTAAGTTATGAATATTAAAAGTATTATTGTATTTATATAAGTTTTAATTATAATTTATTGTGAACTCATTCATACGTAGTGATAACGGAAACAATAAACTCAAAGCAGACTAGGAAAAGAGGATTTTATAGAGATTCTTTAGAATTATATCTGTATCAGCGTTTAAAATACGTTTCTACATGAGAGTTATTTACTTAACGTAAGTTACTAGTTAGGGAAAATGTGATCATCAGGATATCCAAAATTAAAGGATGAACAGGATGAAAACAGAAAATTACTCACCAATTACCAATTACCCATTACCAGCCTCAACTAGATAACTAGCAACTTGAGTTACTTATTTGCTTGTCTATAATTCCAAGGATTAACAAATTTGCTATCACCCCAAATGCCAGTTCTTTGTTGTCGGGCTTCTGCCTCGACTTGTTTTAATATATTCTGACTGGGACATTTATTTAAATAGCGATGATATACTTTGGCTAACCCTTCTTTTAACAATATTTGCTGTAAAAACGTGCCATCTTTTAACCGCACTTCGGCTATTTTTCTGCCATAGGAATCGCTATCTGTAATATTTAACTTTACACGATTGTCTGTTTGTTTAATCAGTTCCTCTATCCGTGTTTTTGCTTTCATACCCCAAGCAAACTGATTCACATCTTTGCTAATTTTACTCCTCTTTTCTTGCTGAGAATGGGGTATTTCTGGAGCATCAACACAAGCAAACCGCACGGTGAAATTTTTGCCATCTGCTCTTTTTAATAGCAATGTATCACCATCACTGACCCGTTCCACCAGATCACCCGGAGCGGTAAACCAACTATCACAGGCTAGTAAACCAAAAGTCATCATCGCCGCACCTAGTCTTAACCTTTGTTTCATAAAAATCAGCAATATCAGTATCCATGGCCATAAATTCTTTGTCTGTGAGCTTCATATAACATTAAAGCAGCAGTAACCCCCACATTTAAAGATTCTACCCCAGGACTCAGAGGAATTTTCACCTGAATATCTGCTAAAGCAGTCAAATCTGTTGATAACCCTGCTCCTTCATTGCCCAATAATATTAAACTAGGTTTGCACCAGTCCACCTGCCAATAAGTCAAATCGGCATTAGGTAATGTGGCTACTACCTGCATTCCTGCTTGTTGATTTTCCTTAACAGTAGCTTTCAAATCTTGACTGACAGCCATGTTTAAACGAAACCATTGACCAGCAGAAGCTCGTAAAACCTTGGGATGATCTAAGTCTACACTATCGGCGCTCAACCATAAACCTGATGCCCCAGCAGCGGAGGCCGTACGAATCATAGTTCCCAAATTACCAGGATCTTGGACAGTTTCTAAAGCCAGAACTAAACCTGTGGAAGGAATTTTTTGAAGTTGTGCTTCTCGTTGAGCGATCGCTACTATCCCATCAGGATTAACAGTGGTGGCCATTGCTGCTAAAACTTCTGGGCTGACAATTTCTGTGCGATCGCAATGGGTACAAACAGTCTTCCATAATTGAGGATGGTTCATTTCCCATTGAGGAGTACAGCATACCGCATTTAACGGATAACCAACCGTACAAGCTTCCTCTAGTAAATGAGTTCCTTCCAATAAAAATAGCTGTTGTTTTTGCCTCTCTTTAGGAGAGTGTAACTTACGAACTTGCTTAACCAGGGAATTTTGTAAACTTGTTAACACAATCTTAGACTTGAGACTTCGGACTTGAGATAAATCCCAAATTGAGATGCGGAACCCGGGACTTGAACCCGGAAGCCTTGCGGCACTAGAACCTGAATCTAGCGCGTCTGCCAATTCCGCCAGTTCCGCTGACATTCAATCTTATTCATAGATTAATATTTTTGCATAACTGTTGGTATTTGTCAAGAAAAAAATGGCAGCATAGAAAAAGTCATAGAAAAAAATTTTTCCCTTGCGGCTAATCTGCATTTTTGCAATTAACTTTCCTGACTGCATGATAAAATTTAACGACCTTATAGCCTTAACATAGCGAAAAATTTTTCTAGCTTCATCAAGCTGGAGAATTGTTAATTTAGAATCAAAACCAACATCAAACCTTTATAATTACGTATTTTTTTGGAGGCAGGCTTATTAATTCTTCTAGCAGCTTACCAGAGATGAAGTCCTCACTGGCAGCGGACTCCTCAGTCTTGCAAATCTGTGGTGGATATCCTTTGGCAGGTCATGTAAAAATTAGCGGAGCGAAGAATTCCGCACTGGTAATCATGGCGGGAACTTTACTATGTTCCGGTGATTGTCGCATTCGTAACGTTCCTTTATTAGCGGACGTGGATAGCATGGGACAAGTCTTATCAGCTTTAGGACTACGTTTAAGTAGAGAAGATGATATTTTAGATATTGATGCTCGTGAAATTACTACATCTAAAGCCCCTTATGAACTTGTTACCCAACTACGAGCCAGCTTTTTTGCTATTGGTCCAATTTTAGCCCGGTTAGGAGTAGCACAGATGCCCTTACCAGGTGGTTGTGCTATTGGTGCTAGACCGGTAGATTTGCACGTTCGGGGACTGCAAGCCATGGGTGCAGAGGTGCAAATTGAACATGGTATTTGTCATGCTCACGTTCCCGGAAATAAGGGCAGATTAAGAGGCGCGAAAATCTATTTAGATACTCCCAGTGTCGGAGCGACGGAAACCTTAATGATGGCTGCTACCCTAGCAGACGGGGAAACTATCCTAGAAAATTCCGCCAGAGAGCCAGAAGTCGTAGATTTAGCCAATTTCTGTAACTCCATGGGCGCGAAAATTCAAGGTGCAGGAACAAGTACAATTACTATAGTTGGTGTACCTGAATTACACTCTACAGATTATACTATTATTCCTGACCGGATTGAGGCTGGAACATTTTTAATTGCTGGAGCAATTACCCGCTCTGAACTACTTCTATCCCCGGTTGCACCTGATCATTTAATTCCCGTCATTGCCAAATTACAGGAAATAGGTATATCAATTATTGAAGAAGGTCAGGATTGTTTACGGATTTTGCCCGCTAAAACCCTGAAATCAGTCAATATTGATACCTTGCCCCATCCCGGTTTTCCTACGGATATGCAAGCACCTTTTATGGCTTTACTAACTTTGGCGGAAGGTGATAGTATCATTAATGAATCAGTGTTTGAAAATCGCTTGCGTCATGCTTCTGAGTTGAACCGCTTGGGGGCAGATATTCGTGTCAAAGGTAACACTGCTTTTGTTCGCGGCGTGCCAATGTTGTCGGGCGCACCAGTGATAGGTACGGATTTAAGAGCTTCCGCAGCTTTAGTTTTAGCAGGGTTAGCAGCATCAGGAACAACCACGGTTCAAGGACTACAACATTTAGATCGAGGTTATGACCGTATTGATATGAAGTTACAGCAATTAGGAGCAAAAATTATGCGTGTCAATAAAGCATATAAAGATGCAGATTTACCCAGTTAAGATACTAATTCTCCAGCCTGAACTTCTATCCAGGTGAGAGAATTTTGTATTTACTAAATAGGTGAACGGAAAAAAACCGACATAACTAAAGTAAAGTTGCCCAAAACCTCTTTTCTGTTCCCTGTTCCCTGCCCTAACAGACAACTTATTCAGCAAGCCCTATTTACTAACTTAATGGCAATTGTTTTTACCTGTTCATTAAATAGCAGATTAATAACTTTCGCCATTGAGGTTTCTCAAAAGTCAATTATTTGCTACAATTGTTGATTAAATAACCTGAAATAAACTTCAAAAAATTAGATATGATTGGGGTAGCAATTGTTGGTACAGGATTTGGTCAAAAAGTACACATTCCCGCATTTCAAGCACATCATAATACTAAAATTGTCGCTGTTTATCATCGAGATATTCATCAAGCTAAAACTATTGCGGAAAATCACAATATCCCCCATGCTAGTGATAATTTAGGAGAAATTCTGGCTTTACCTGCTGTTGAAGCTGTGAGTATTTCTACACCACCATTTTTACACTATGAAATGGCCAAACAAGTTTTACAAGCCGGTAAACATCTTTTATTAGAAAAACCTGTAACTTTAAATGTCAATGAAGCCAAAGAATTATATCAGTTAGCAAAAAGTCAAGGTGTAATTGCTACTGTAGATTTTGAATTTCGGTTTGTTCCCCAATGGCAATTTTTCGCTCAACTTCTAGCTGGAAATTATGTAGGGAATATTCGGTTAATTAAAATTGACTGGTTGGGTTCTTCTCGTGCTGATGTTTCTCGTCCTTGGAACTGGTATTCTAGTCAAGAAAAAGGTGGTGGTGTCTTAGGTGCTTTAGGTTCTCATGCTTTTGATTATATTAACTGGTTATTCGGTGCAGTTGGGAAATTAAACGCTCATTTAATGACTGCTATTCCTGAAAGAATTAACCCTGCCACCGGTGAATTACAATTAGTTGATAGTGATGATACTTGTTTATTATCTCTAGAATTGGTTGATGGTACACCTGTCCAAGTCTGTATTAGTGCGGTTATTCATGCACCTAGAACCCATTGGATAGAAGTATATGGAGATAAGGGAACATTGGTTTTAGGTAGTAAGAATCAAAAAGACTATATTCATGGCTTTCAGGTTTGGAGTTCTCAACCGGGTGAACCTTTAAAAGAAATGGCCATTCCCCAGGAATTTCTCTTTCCTCAATATTATCATGATGGGCGGATTTGCGCTTTTCTGCGTGTTGTTGATGAATGGGTAAAAGGAATTACTAACAATACACAAACTACACCTGCTTTGCAAGCAGGGGTTTATTCCCAATTACTCATGGATTTATGCCACCAATCCCATGGTACAGGAAATTGGGTAAATGTGCCAAGTTTGGCAGAGTTTTTAAATGATTAGAAAATATGGCATGAACTGGTGGGAGTATGTATTTGAAACTAAATCCACAGACAATGATTATATCATGTCAGCCGAATCAATTATGATATAGTTCATCATTGTATTGCCTTTTCCCAATTACCAATTACCTATTACCACCCTCAACAGATATGATAAGTATTCAACTGGAGATGATATAGGAATAATATTTGATTTTCGATAGCTTGCGTGGCGTAGCCATACAAGACTCAGGAGGTATCAATTCTGTCTTTGCTGTTCCCTGTTCCCTGTTCCCTGTTCCCTGACCACACAAGTAAATTCACAGAATCAAACCCGATTCCTATATGATATCAGATATTGTTGGGATTTATGTACAAAACAACAAAAGTAGGGATAATTCATGAAATTGCCCCTACTAGACAAAAATCAGGTTTATGGCCACTTGACTTGATAGTCCCTGCAAGGACTAACCAGCAGTTCGCGCCAAAAGAACTGGACAAGTAGCATTAACACGAACATAGTCAGATAAAGACGCGCCTATAAGACGATCTATATCAACAAAACTCTTAGCAATAGATGGACGACGGTCTGGAGAACCAATTAATAATAAGTCTATATTCAACTCACTAGTCAAACGACAAATTTCTTCCCCCGGTTTACCACTGCTGGTAACACAACGCACTGCTACAGATTGTCTTTCTGCTTCAGCTAAAGCCATTCCTAACACAGAACTTCTTTCTGGTTTAAGATCAGTAATACCTGATAATTTGCCACCTAAATCTGTATTAACATTAGCTAAAATTAATTGTCCACCGACAACACCCCTAAGTATGAACAAAGCTAAATTTAAACAATTTTTGGCAGACTCAGAATTATCCATTGCTACCATAACGCGCTTAATGTTTTTGACATAAATATCATCTTTCACAAGCAACATGGGACGAGAAGACAATTGAAAAACGTACTGACTAACGGAATTAGATAAAATTGATTGTAACCGCTTCAGTCCTCGTGAACCCATAATAATCAAATCGGCATCTATTTCATCCGCGACTTGACAAACCATATCCTTGGGATCACCTTGACGCAAAATAGAAGAAACTTGGCTAGGATCTAAGTTTAAATACTGAATAGCATTAGCCAGAATTTTGCCACCTTCTTCCCATTTACTGGTCATGACAGCAGCAGTGCTTTGTGGAGTAACAACGTGAAGAACCGTTACCTTCGCACCTTGAAATGAAGGCATTTCTTTCAGGTTCTTGAGCATTTGTTCCGCTTGTCCCAAACCGGAGACAGCCAGTAAAATTTTTTGGATCATTTTTACGTCTTTGTCGTGAGGGTTGTTGTGTTTTTTGCTACTAGTATTAAGCCGTGACTGCGATACGTAAGCTATCAGAGTGTTTTTTCTGATTTGCTGAACGACCAAGTTAAGTATTTAGGCGTAAATGAACGAATTAGCAGTAAAACTAATACCAACAAGCAAAATAGTGATCAATATTAAGTTTCTTTACGCCTAATTACGTGAAGTTACAACTAGGTTGCCTATCATTAAGCATACAGCTAATTGTGTCTGATGAAATTAATAAAATATGATAGTCAGTAGGCATCTCCAAAAATTAAATATCTGATTCTAAGAATGAATGAACCACGAAGGAGCGAAGTACAGGAAGGAAAGAAGGTTTCAAAGATATTTTGCGTCAGTTATGTGAGTCCTGGACCGCTGCTTTGATTTATTTACTCTCTATTTGAACATAAGCTGCATAAACACTTTTCACGTTATACCAATTTAAGAAAATCCGCGCTACTTCTAGGGCTAGTTGTGGTTTACCTAAGTTAATCAACAATTGTAAAAAGGGAGACATAGTTCTTTCATTTAAAAGGCCATTTAAGGATAGAATACCCCATAATAAACGATGAAACCAAGTCATTTGAATCATCATTTTTACTTCCCAAGTGGGATGTTTTTGATAAAATAAAACTCCCATTTTTCCTCGTTGAATTTCCTGATCAATTAATTTGGGAATTTGTTGTAAACTAAATGGTGGATGCCAATGATAACCGACAGCTTCGGGACATTTAATTAGTTTTAAACCTAGATTTTTTAACCTGACACCTAATTCTAAGTCTTCCCAACCATAGAGTTGAAAACTATTATCAAATAACCCAGCTTTCACTAACCAATGTTTGGGAATAGCGACGTTACCTGTAGCAAAGAAAGCAGCGGAAAAATCTGTGATTTTATAAGGTTCTGCGGTGGGATTGATAAAATTGCAAGTATTAATTACAGCACCGTAGGTAAAAAAGCTGTCGCTTCCTAATTTCTCTTTTCCTTGTATCAAAGCATTTGTATGAGCTTGGAGGAAATTCGGTAAAACCACTAAATCACTATCAATAAAAATAATTGTATCACCACGGGCTTTTTCTACTCCTAAATTTCGTGCCGCAGCCGGTCCTGCATGATTCTGTTCAAAGCAGTGAACATGAGGAAATTCGTCTTGATGTAAATCTAACCAATTTAAAGTACCATCAGTAGAACCATCATCTACTAATACGATTTCATAACCTTCTATGTGGTTGTCGTTGCTTAACTGCTGTACCTCCAAAGCGCGGAGACACTTTTCTAAAATTGGTAAGCGATTATAAGTGGGAATAACAATACTCAAAAACACAGTTTTACCTAAAATACTATTGCTTGTATTGAGAATAAGACAAATATAGGCAAGTTACCGTTGCACAAAAAAAATATACGCTAGGTAAGTCAGATATAATAATGACTCATTCTTTGTTTTCCTGAGTGGAGAAATTCATGGGTCGCGCCAAAAAAGTTATTTTAGCATATTCTGGTGGAGTTGATACTTCCGTTTGTATTCCCTACTTAAAGCAAGAGTGGGGAGTAGAGGAGGTCATTACTCTAGCAGCAGATTTAGGACAGGGAGATGAATTAGAACCAATTCGAGAAAAAGCCCTGAAATCAGGTGCAAGTGAGTCCTTAGTAGCGGATGTTAAGGATATCTTTGTTAAAGAATACGCATTCCCTGCTATTCAAGCTAACGCCCTCTATGAAAACCGCTATCCTCTTGGTACAGCCCTAGCTCGACCTTTGATTGCTAAGATATTGGTAGAAGCGGCTGCAAAATATGATGCGGATGCGATCGCTCACGGTTGTACGGGTAAAGGTAACGATCAAGTACGCTTTGATGTTTCCTGTGCAGCCCTCAACCCTAATTTGAAGATATTAGCACCAGCCAGAGAATGGGGCATGAGTCGAGAGCAAACCATTGCTTATGGTGAGAAGTTTGGTATTCCCGCACCAGTGAAAAAATCCTCTCCCTTCAGTATAGATAAAAACTTACTTGGTCGCAGTATTGAAGCTGGTACATTAGAGGACCCAGCAAACGAACCACCCGAAGAAATCTATGAAATGACCAAAGCCATAGCTGATACTCCCAACGAGCCGGAATATCTAGAAATTGGCTTCCAAAATGGACTTCCTACCACCATTAACGGAACAGCAAAAAACCCAGTTGAGCTAATTGAACAACTCAATAAAATCGTGGGAAATCATGGTATTGGCCGCATTGACATGATTGAAAACCGCTTAGTCGGGATTAAATCACGAGAAATCTACGAATCACCAGCAATGGTAGTTTTAATTAATGCTCACCGTGACTTAGAAAGTCTGACTTTAACAGCAGATGTCAGTCAATACAAACGAGGTATAGAAGAAACCTATACTAAACTAGTGTATAATGGACTTTGGTATAGTCCTCTCAAAGCTGCCTTAGATGCTTTTATTCAACAAACACAGGAGAGAGTTTCCGGTGTAGTGCGTTTAAAGCTATTTAAAGGTAATGCTATAATTGTGGGTCGTTGGAGCGATAATACTCTATATACTCCTGATTTAGCAACTTATGGCGCAGAAGATCAATTTGATCACAAAGCTGCGGAAGGTTTTATCTACGTTTGGGGACTACCTACCCGCATTTGGGCGCAAGGTAATAAGTAGTAACATATAGGGTGTAGGGTGTAGGAATAATTAACTATTTTACTCATCACCCGTCACCAAATCAGGACTGACGCAACTGGTATAATATTCTAGATTGTAGTGAGAACTAAAGTTTCTCCCTGGGAGAGGTTACGAAAATAAGATCAGGGCTGAAGCCCTGACTACAAACATATCCTACAATGATTTTTTGTCACACTTGTGTAAGTCCGATGCTTCTAAAAAAAGGCTCTTGAGTAAATAATATCATGTCCGTTTGAACACTTACAGC
>NZ_KE384597.1:43731-47542 GCF_000426905.1 Dolichospermum circinale AWQC131C | reverse complement strand
CTCTTGTGGTGCGGGCATCTTGCCCGCTAGATATGTACCTCATAACACCGGGAAGTGCTGTATCATATCTGTTGAGGCTGGTAATGGGTAATTGGTAATTGGGAAAAGACAATACAACCCACATTCCCCACCCTTAGCTGTCACACAGGGAAATTACGGAAACAAGAAAGAGAACTGAGGCTAAAAAATCACATATTAGCGCAAAAATACATTTATTATTTCTACTTTCGTTTTTTTCCGTTCACCTACTTAGATTATAAGTGATTGGGCGGACATGATATAATATACATTACCTGAGCGAAAAAATTTCATTGTGTTAATTAGGTGGGAAATAACCACCTAATTATTACTTATTTACTTACAAAATCTGGAAAATATCAGTTATTCAACTGTCACTGACTTAGCCAAATTTCTCGGTTGATCTACATCTAAACCTCGCCGGGCCGCAATATGATAAGCTAATAATTGCAACGGTATGACTGTGAGAATAGGAGAGAGAATTTCTTCCACTTGGGGAACCGGAATTAAATCATTAAAAATTTCCGTCACTTCATCATCTTTCACAGATGTTACCCCAATTAATCGGGAATCTCTGGCTTTTGCTTCTTGAGCATTAGAAATCACCTTTTCATAAACATTACCAGGAACAGCGATCGCTACCACAGGAACTTTAGCATCTAATAACGCAATTGGTCCATGTTTCATTTCCCCCGCAGGATAACCCTCCGCATGAATATAGCTAATTTCCTTTAATTTTAAAGCCCCTTCTAACGCAATGGGAAAATTAATTCCTCTGCCAATAAAGATAAAATCTTTCGTTTCTGAAAAATCATGTACCAAATGTTCAATATAACGTTCTTGAGTTTCTAAAATCGCTTCAATTTCCCCTGGTAATTCCCGTAAACCCGTGAGAATTTCCTCAAATCTCAAATCACTAATTTGATGACGACGATAAGCTAAATCTAGCGCCAAAGCATAAAAAGCCATCAATTGCGCTACAAAAGTTTTCGTCGCGGCCACACCAATTTCAATTCCCCCATGGGTATTGATAATATTTGCAACCATATTACCCAAACTGCTCTCCGGGCGATTCGTGATTCCTAAAAGTCGCGCTTGATACTTAGCCTCTTTTCCCTGTCTTCTTTCCTTTTCCATAGACAAAGCCGCCAAAGTATCAGCAGTTTCTCCTGACTGAGTTACGCCAATAGTTAGAGTATTAGGCGTTAGCGGTGATGGTGCATACCGAAATTCAGAAGCATATTG
This sequence comes from Dolichospermum circinale AWQC131C, assembly GCF_000426905.1. NCBI lineage: Bacteria > Bacillati > Cyanobacteriota > Cyanophyceae > Nostocales > Aphanizomenonaceae > Dolichospermum > Dolichospermum circinale. The sequence continues at coordinate 46,279 of NZ_KE384597.1, read as the reverse complement.
TACCTGAGTGGGAATTTCTGCCAATTGCTCTAATAAGTATTTACCCACTAGTGCCGCGTGCCAACTTGTACCACAAGCTACAATCTGAATCTGTTCTATATCTGCGTAAAATTCGCTGCTTAAACCAAAATTTACTGGTGATTGATCAGTATTTTCTCTCTCTTCCGTAGAAAAATAAGCCTCCAAACAATCCCGTACTACCCCCGGTTGCTCATAAATTTCCTTGAGCATAAAATGTTTGAATCCCTGCTTTTCCACCATCATAGGATTCCAGTTCAGGGTGCGAGGATGCTTTTTCAAGCGATGTCCAGCGAAGTTATACACCTCCACCCCTAAAGGAGTCAAACGAGCGATTTCCCCGTTTTCTAGGGGCAATACAGCGCGGGTATGGGGAACAATTGCCGGGGTATCTGAAGCACAGAAAAATTCACCTTGGCCAAAACCAATCACTAAAGGCGCTTGTTGACGAACTACAATCATTTCATCAGGGTAGTCAGCAGAAATCACAGCGATCGCATAAGCCCCCTCTAATTTACTTACAGCTTTATGCACTGCATCTAACAACACAGAAGCAGAACTATGATTATCAGAATAATGCTTTAAACATTCAGCAATCAAATGGGGAATTACTTCTGTATCTGTTTCCGAACGGAATGTGTGACCTAAAGCCTTTAATTGTTCCCGTAACTCTCGATAATTCTCAATAATGCCATTTTGCACTACCGCTACCCGCAGAGCCGTATCTAAATGAGGATGAGCATTGTACTCTTCTGGTTTACCATGAGTTGCCCAGCGAGTGTGACCAATACCAATTTGGGCAGGATTTTCGATTTGTTCCAGTTTAGAACGCAAGTTGAGTAATTTACCCTTAGCCCGTACACAATGCACGTCACCTTCCAAAATAGTGGCAATTCCTGCCGAGTCGTAACCCCTATATTCTAACTTCTCCAGACCAGCCAGTAAAATATTTGTCGCTGCCTGAGTGCCTATATATCCAACTATTCCACACATTGCTTAAACCACTCCAATTACAGGATGATTAAATTTTAAGTATAGTTGCTAGGATAGTTCAGCCACTTTAGCAGATAAAAGCAAATTAGTAATGAGTAATGGGTAATTGGGAATGGGTAATTGGGAATGGGTAATTGGTAATTGGGAATGGGTAATTGGTAATTGGTAATTGGTAATTGGTAATGGGTAATGGGTAATTCACCTTTTACAACGGACAACGGACAACTGACCACTGACAACTGACAACTGACAAAGAACAACAAAAATGTTGAGGAATGAGGGAAGAATCTCAATATTTTCCTCCTTCTCACTCCCCAACACTAAACTACCAAGAATTTAGAAATTGTAGAAATTTGCAATTCCTAGTAAGCCAAGCCCATACTGCGAGTTGTTTCAGCGCCTAAATAAACGCGAATGCTCAAAAAGTCGGTGGGGCAAGCAGTTTCACACCGCTTACAACCTACACAGTCTTCAGTGCGGGGAGACGCAGCCACTTGAGCAGCTTTACAGCCGTCCCAAGGAACCATTTCCAGTACGTCAGTGGGGCAAGCGCGGACGCATTGTGTACAGCCAATACAGGTGTCGTAGATTTTTACGGTATGAGACATTGAAAAACTTCTCCTCTTGGGTGTTCTTCTAGAATGAATGACAAAATCATAATCAAGGCATAGTTTACCCCAGGGCTTGATAGCTTGTAAGCAAAAGGCTACATAACTTTAAACAATGTAATAGACACTTTGGACAATTTATCTACCAATATCCCTCTGATTCAGTCATAATCAGCAACATAGACATCAAGTGTTTACCTAAACCACCCTCTGCTATAAATGCCAACTTGTAAAGATATGTAAACTAATCATGATTTTCCCGACAGTTATCTACAATACCCATCATCAATAATCTATCTAAATTATTCAGATATTTGTCAAATTAGGCTCAAATACTACATAGTCTATAAACATAGATTACCTATATAATTTAAAGAAATTACGCTTAATCTGATTGAGATAAGACCTAAATTCTAGCAAAAACATCCTAATTAGTGATAATATGCTCAATAAGTAAATCAGATAACATATTATGGAGCTAAATTTCCTACCCACAGAGGTAATTTTAACACATCCGCGTCAATCTCTTGGTAAATTACAGCTTGATTGGACACCTCAACCAGGAAATTATTTAGATTTTGCTGGTAAAACCTATGCAGTCTTAGAGCGTCGTCATAGATATCAGCTTCAAGGTGGACGCTATATATTAAACAATATCGCTATTTACGTACAAATAGCTCAAAGGCCGGAAGAAAAAACTTTAGTAGAGGGACGTTGGGTTATTGGTGATGCTACTTGTAACTATAATGCTCTTTCGGAAATTATTCGTTGTGCTGTTAACCCAGCAGGACCCTGTAAGTCCTGCCGCTTTTATGAAAGTTATTAGTCAGTTGTCAGTTGTCAGTTGTTAGTTGTCAGTTGTTAGTTGTCCTTTGTCCATTAATGCCATTAATAATGTTTCTCTATCCATTACCAATTACCCATTACCA
>NZ_KE384597.1:38079-43721 GCF_000426905.1 Dolichospermum circinale AWQC131C | reverse complement strand
AATTACCCATTACCCATTACCAATTACCCATTACCAATTACCCATTACCAATTACCCATTACCCATTACCCATTACCCATTACCCATTACCTCACCCACCGTTAACCGAGTTCCATTGACAAAATCCCATCCTGACTGAGGCCGTTTACCCATTAACTGCACTTCTCGCAATAGCAATAAACCCTCACCGGTTTGGATAATTGCCCCTACTCCCTTAATAATATTAACTACTTCTCCTTCTTTTCCCGATACCATTGATTTAGACATCTTGTGTATTTTTTCTTGTAACTGCTCTGGTAATTCTTGAATATAGGCAATATCTAAAGGAACACTAGCAGTGATTTTAAATGGTTGGTTGCGAAAAACAGTAGTACAATGAGGATAAAAGCCGCGAATTTGATTGTGTAATTGGATAGCACTTCGTCCCCAGTCTAAATTATAATCAGACTTTTGAATCAGAGATGCGTAAGTAGCACAGCTATGATCCTGGGGAATAGGTTGAATTTCCTGACGTTCCAGTTTATATAGGGTTTCTATTAGTAAATCTGCACCAGTAATAGCCAATTTTTCCCCTAAAATCTGAGCATTGTCTAGTAATTCAATGTCTGTAGTAGCTTTTAGCAGCATATCCCCTGTATCCATCCCTTTATCCATTAAAATGGTTGTAATTCCCGTTTCTTTTTCTCCGTGATATAAACTCCATTGAATTGGTGCAGCCCCGCGATATTGAGGTAAAATTGAACCATGTACATTAATGCAACCGAGCTTTGGCATATCTAATATCTTCTTAGACAAAATTTGACCATAAGCAATAACTACAAATACATCTGCTTCCATTTGTTTGAGTTGTGTTAAGGTTTCCACATCTTTTTTCACCCTCTCAGGTTGCCAAATTGGAATATGATGATTTGTAGCGTAAGTTTTCACAGGTGAAGGTGTTAATTTATTCCCACGCTCTCGACGTTTATCCGGTTGAGTGACAACGGCTAATACTTGGAAATCACTATTTAATAACAGTTTTTCCAAGGTGGGAACTGCAAAATCAGGAGTACCAAAAAATACTACTTTCATTAGTTATTAATTATTAATCACGAGTCATAAGTCATTAATTAATATTAGGTGTGTTCCCCATTGTTGACAACTGCAAAATCTAAATATTAATGAAATTATCTCTGCCACGAAATTTAATTACAGAATTTTTGCTGGCAGGATATGAATTTTCAAGGTTTCATGGTATAGTGTCTACTATTAGATCAGTGAAAATAGCAAAAATCAACTATGATATCAAGTCAATTAGTTAATTTATGCTAATCACTGTCTTGGCTATGGAAGAAAAGCAATCTACGCGACGCAGAACGTTTTCTTAATCTTACAGACTACACTAACGCCAAGCGTCTCCAAGAGAAGTTATCGCTAATCTCATCTATTATTGACGGGTTTTGTCTGTCTCGCTATATTTTTGACTTAGCTATTTTTCTCTCTACTAAATCAAAACTGTTCAGTAATTACCCAAGTTGCAAATAGACTGTTTTTGTTTAATTTTAACATTTACTAGTGTAATTTTAAATTTGTAAATTTGGGTGTGGGTATTTAGTGGTCTTATTTATTTTTGATTGTGCATCATTTGGTTTGAATTTGCCAAGAATAGATGACTTTTATTTGTACAAAGCTTGAAATACTACAGCAAGCTAAAAACAGAATAAGTTATTTGAGACTAGTTTAAGCTAAGGCCATTTTGAGAAGCATTTAGTCAAATCAAAACTTAATGATGATCACTAAAAAAATGTCTATATTCAAGTTAATTTGAATATGGATGTTGCCTCAAGTGACAGCGATGACCGCTTTCTTATGTATATATTATGTAAAAATAATGAGGGGATCAATGGTGACACTAAAACTTTTGTAAAGCCTTGTAACATTTACATAAATTATCCTGTAAAAGCCTTTGCTTGATTGATATATATATTATATAGTCATAGCTTTTACCATTCCTGTATAAATACTGCCCGCACTTAGCAACTGCCTCCAGAGAGTCTCATCATGCTTAAATCACTTTTGGTGTTAGGATGGTTCCGTGTTAAACCATTTATCAAGTACATTGCTATTACTATTGTAATTTCCACCTTTGTAGGAATGTCTCTTCATGGTACTTTAGCTAAACAATCTCAAGTAGCAAATACCAATTCAGGAAATGACAAATCTGATGCCCAAGGGAAAATAAATTTACAATTTGCTCAAGTCAATTCTCAGACAGGAAAAATATCTATTGGGGAAGGAATACAGTCATTATCAACCAATAAAGTCATCACCACAGCAAAAACAGAGAATCAGCAAACCGGGAATAATGCTGTTAAGGGAACTGTACCATCAGTTGGTGCTGTAGAAACTCAAGAACAAGTATCCATTAATCAACTTAATTTAAGTCAAAAATTAAAGAACACAAAGGAAGAAGCTGAGTTTAATTATCGAGAGAATAATGGTTTTGAATCAGAAGTATTAGCAACATCAAGAGTTAGACCTGGAGGCAATAAATTACAACTAGATGAAACCGGAGAAATACCTGTAACTCAAGAAGAAAATGAGTCAGAAATGACACAAAATGATCCCATAGGTAGCCCCCATCCCATACCTTGGAAATGGATTATGGCGACTCAGGAAGCGATTGGTGGTAAAGGTATTTCTGGTGTCCGTTATTACCGTAGCTTGCCAGTAATTTCACCTGATGGCAAATATGCGATTTATAGCCGGGTGCAAATGGAAGTCAGACCAGAAATGCACAATAGCCGAGTTAAGAGCGTGTTGTTTATGGAGGATAGAGAAACCAAAAAGTTGCGGGTGATGATATCAACCGATAAGGAGATTGATCCTCTATTAAATAAAGAGGCAAGTTTGTCTGAAGAAGCTGATAATGATGGTAAAATTGGGGTGTTAGTGCCTGTTAGCTGGTCTGAAAAAGGCGATCGCTTTTTAGCACGTAAATTTGTGGCTATTTTTAACACAGCAGATGCTACAGATCAGGCTGTAATTTGGGATCGTCAAAAAAATAATATCAATGTAGTTAATCCTGTGCAATCAGAAGATGACCACGAAAAAATAGCCATTTTGTTGGGTTGGAGTAAAAAGCAGCCTAACAATGTCTTATTTCGTGCTGGTGAACTAGGGGAAGAAAATTGGCCTTTAGTGCAAGTGGCTAATGATGGTCAAACCGTTGATATGTCAGCAGAGGAAGATCAACCGATAACCTTTGGTGAAAGTGCCAAAATTTGGGCTGATCCACAGGTTGCATCTCGATAAGTAATTAATCACTAATCCATACCCGTTGTCAACAGTAATCACCAACAACAACGGGTAGTTTTGATACCAATGTAATAAATTCTTCAATAGTCGCGTCACAAGTAAGGCTATTTTCTAGACAAACGACAAACTATAAAAGTAAAATATCGGTGTTTTCTAACTGGTTTTCATCGAGAGTTTCCTTGACTCGACGAATTGGTAAATTAGCGATTAAAGCCGTTGTTCGTTGATTGCTTTCTAAGGAAAACTCTAAACCGTCTGTTTCTATTTCCACATAGCGACAAACAATTTCCAGGATTTCCTGACGCATTTTTTCTAAGGTTTCGGGGTTCAAGTCAGCACGGTCATGGGAGATAACAAATTGCAGACGACGTTTAACGTCATTGCGGCTGTTATCGGGACTGCGGACAAAAAGTTTTTCTAAAATTTCAAGAATCATTGCGGGTATGTGTAAGGCACAAGAAACTGGGAAGTTAATTAAACAAGTTTTGACCAAAACATCTTTCTCAAGCGGGAAAAGATGTTTTTACCAGATGAGTCAAGCTCAAGAAACTCGACAGTTTCCCCTTGCAATCTCCGAGCAATGTTCTCGAAAGCGGTGGCGGCTAAAGATGGTGTATCTGATAATACTAATGGTTCGCCACGGTTGGTAGAGACAATCACACGCTCATCATCGGGGATTACTCCTATTATGGGGATAGCGAGAAGTTCCTGAACATCCTGTACAGACATCATATCATTTGCTTGTACCATTGCTGGTCTAATCCGGTTAACTATTAAGTTAATCTTTTTCACACCTTGTGCTTCAAGCAATCCCACTACTCGGTCAGCATCACGGACGGCGGAAATTTCGGGAGTAGTGACAATCAGAGCCTCCTTAGCTGGGGCGGTAGCATTTTTAAAACCCATTTCAATTCCTGCTGGACAGTCAATGATCACATACTCGTACTTTTGTGACAGTGCATTTACCAGTAATTTCATCTGGTCAGGTGTTACAGCTTCTTTATTGCGATGTTGGGCTGCTGGTAAAAGTACCAAATTAGGCTGTCGCTTATCTTTTACCAAGGCTTGTTCCAGACGACATTCTCTAGCTAAGACCTCCACCGCTGTATAAACAATCCGATTTTCTAATCCTAGTAGTAAATCTAAATTTCTCAGACCAAAATCGGCATCAATTAAGGCTACTTGCTTACCTATTTTGGCTAAGGCCATGCCCAAATTAGCTGAAACTGTGGTTTTACCCACTCCTCCTTTACCGGAGGTAATGACAATAATGCGACTCATGGTAATGCTGTATAAGATTCAGGAACGATAAAATATTTCAGGCTATTCATGGAATTAATTACATTTGTGATTCTTGCCTAGTCAAGAATTTTAGATCAGATTTTGTGTAATTAATCGCGTCCGACTATTTAATTGGCTGCGGGAAAAATCAGCGGCCTTGACAATGCGAATACCCTCCGTTGTCATATGTGCAACTTCAGGCAAGAAATTAGTTGGGGACTTTTCTGGCGCTCTAGCGACAGCATCAGCGATTCGTAGTTGGGTTGGTTCCATTTGCAAGGCCATGATCAAAGATTCCCGATTACCACCGGCTCCGGCATGGGCAACTCCCCGCAAACGACCCCAAACTAGAATGTCTCCATCTGCAATGATGATACCACTAGGGTTAATATCTCCCAGAATAATCACTGTCCCGCCATGACGAATTTCCACCCCTGATCTGACTGTCATTTGCAAATAGAGGGCATCTGCCAATGGGGCAGGAGTAGTTTGAAAATCGGCAGTCAGGGATGTTTCTAGTTGGATTTGTTCTACGGAGTAACCCAGGGTACAAGCTGCGATCGCGGTTTGTCTGCGACTGGTGGCTACGGATTTTAATTGTATTTGATATGTATTTAAAGTTTCTGCCAAATCTTGCAGTTGTCTGTTATCTAATAACCGATCTTTAGCTACCAGATGCAGGGCTGTGTTCGGCTTACGTAAGCGATCGCCTGCATTTAAACGCTGTTTCATTTGTTGCCAAATCTCCCACCAACTAAATTCTGATGGTGGTACTTGAGATTCAGTGGGCAAAATTAATAACAGTCGCTCTCCTTGAGTTTTTAACTGAATTTGAGTATTTTGTTCTGCCTTTTGTAGCTGGTAATTTAAGTCCTCATCTGTTAAGTCGGATAAAATTAAGTCGGATAAAATAGAACCTTCTGCCATCAGATTAGGAATATGAGATGCTGATAGACGCGGAGGTGTAGCCATATTTTCAGCAGCAGAATTATCCTGAAAATAGGCAATAACAGGGTTTAACTCCACATTGAAGTCCATGGAACTAGATTTTACCTGATCAGTAG
>NZ_KE384597.1:28402-37958 GCF_000426905.1 Dolichospermum circinale AWQC131C | reverse complement strand
ATTTACCTCAGCAGAATTAGAATCATTTACCTCTATATTAACCTCATACACAAGCGACTCTGACTTAGGGACTGCGGAGTTTATGATATCAGATTTAACATCATCCGTATTTACCTCAGCAGCATTAGAATCATTTACCTCTATATCAACCTCATAAGCGACTGACTCTGAATTAGGAACTTCAGAGTTTATTGCATCATGTTTAGCAGAATCAGAATTCATGCAGCACTAGCCAAAATATACCAACTGTGAGATTTAAAATTGATAATTGTCAACAGATTTTGGATTTACAATTTTCGATTTTGGATTGACTCCACCCTCAAGTGTGGAGCTTGAGGATTTTAGATTGACGAAACATTGGATTAGTTCCGTCTTCAAGGGACGGGGTTTGTACCGAAAATTCCCAATCTAAAATCTCAAATCTCAAATCTCAAATTTTTTGGTCAACTGTTAATTGTCAATTTACATACCAATCTTTGATAAACCGTCCCCAAAGCATCAGCATTACCAACATTACCGGGAAACAACACTACTGGCAAATTAGGAAACAGGGGATGATCGGATGGTGTGATTACCATGGAACAACCTGCTAAAATTTGACCAAGTAATCTAGCGGAAGTTAAAGCCAACCCTGTACTCAAGACATCATTTGAAGTAATACCCCCCTTACTGATTAGGAATCCTATATCAGATGGTAAACCTTGGACAATATCCATGAGTAAAGCTGAAACAGTGCTGCCAAAATCTAACCTAGTTTTGACATCTTTAAAAGTTAATTCTTGACGGCTGGTGTAAACTACTGGAGTTTTACCAGCATTATGTACTGTTTTGACATTTTCTAGAATCTCTGCTAATAGTTTAGCAGATTCCTCTACCCCATGATCAAGCAATCTACCTACATTAACTTCTATGCCTACCGTCCCCTCAAGTTGTAATAACGATTCTAACTGTTGAGTTGTCTTTTTAACGTGAGAACCGACAATGATTGCACCAGGTTTGTTACCCCGCACATATTTTGCCATATTTTCAGCCGCAATTGGTTGAGGGGGTAAACCAGCCAAAGCTGTTAAAATACTAGCAGCAGAACGGAATAAAAATCGTTTTCCCTGACTTGCGGCCGTTAATACATCTAATGCAAAGGCGTTCAGATCCGGTTGATTTTCTCCGTCTACTACACTACACTGATTATTCTCAAGTTGTAACAAGCGTTCTAAACTACCAGCGCGGATATCTGTAAGTAAAAATCTATTGACAGTATCTTCTTTGATCTGTCCTTTGGTTTTTTCTTCTACATACTTAGGAAGATAGCTGTAATTGTAACTGAAGACTGAATCACGGGCAAATTCTGTTTCATGTACGGGGGTGGGAACACCATCAATAATTAAATAATGAATACTGTCACGGGTAATTCTTCCCCCTTCAAAAAATGCCGGGACGAGAAAATGAGCATCAAATGGACCTAGTTCTTCGGCAATCACATCGGTTTCTATGGGATAATGTCCCCGCAAAGTGGAGTCAGAGCGACTAACTATCAGAAAATCGGTGATTTTTTCCGAAGCTAATGCAAGTTTGAGATGATGGCAAACTTCTCTAGTCACAGATGCGGCAGCATCTGGGGTGAGGGAACGAGTATTGGTTAAAATAAAGAGAATGGGAGCATCGTCTTTTAATCCTAAACGCAGGGTTTCCACATCCCAACGCATCAATAGTAAACAACTGTGGACGGTTTGGGAACCGGTGGGATCATCATCGAGGACAATTATTTTGGGTTTGTTATTCATAATTTGTTTTGTTGACACTTTTGTCAGTTGTTCAAGTTCTTTGCATATCTTACATACATGATCTGGAATGAATGATATTGATGTTCAGCTATTCAAAAAATGATATCATCTTAGTTCATAATCCCTTCAAGAAGTAGGTTATACACGGGATAAGAAAATCTGGCCTTTTAGTCAGGTAGAAGTAACAATCGTACTAATTGTTACATTTTATTAATTTATCCTCAAGGTGAATGAATGGAATTGATAATCAGTTTATAAAGGATCATTAATAAAACTTTAATGATCATGTTAATGGAAATCACACCCACTCAGGCAAGAAAATGGTATGGTAAAGAAGATAATTGAGAATTTATAAATGACACTTATGTCAATGTCACACAGTGGCTTTTGTTTTTTTGTAAAAAAACGGTTCACCTCAACCTGTAATAGTGCTTAACCAAAAAATAAAATATTCCATAACGGAAACGGAAAAAAGGTCTCAAGATAGATGAAGTATAAAGGTTATTAGGATAAAAAACCACAAATCAGGCAATTCTGCTTAATAAACCCTCAAAAACACAACTATTTCCGCGAATATACATGAACCAATCTGCAAAATATTACTCACCGCTCCAGGCTGCTTTGATTGGTGGAGCGATCGCTACAACTGCTACCATAGCTGTATTTGGTCAAGCTTGGACAAAATCAGTTCATGCTGCTTTACAAGATAGTCCTAAAGTATTAGTTGACCAAGTTTGGCAGCTGGTGAATCGTGAATATGTTGATGATAAATTTAATCAACAAGATTGGCAAGCAGTCAGGCAGAGCCTATTAAGTAAAGACTATACTTCTAAAGAAGAAGCTTACGTAGCAATTCGCGCAGCTTTGCAAAAGCTGGGTGATCCCTACACTCGGTTTATGAACCCCCAACAATATGAATCCCTAACTAGTCAAACATCCGGGGAAGTATCGGGTATTGGTATTCGTATGCAAATCAACGAAAACACCAAGCGTCTCACCGTGATAGAGGCTATAGACAATTCTCCAGCCCTAAAAGCCGGATTAAAATCAGGGGATGAGATATTAGCCATTGATGGTAAATCTACCCTGAAAATGACGGTAGAAGATGGCTCAAAATTAATTCGTGGTCAAGTAGGTACTAGTGTTAGCCTAGATATACAAAGATCAGGAAGCAAACTCAAAATCAAATTAACAAGAGCAACAATAGAAGTTCCTACTGTTCGGTATACTCTCAAACAAGAAGCGAATCGGCGATTTGGGTATATTCGATTACAAGAATTTAGTTCCCACGCTGCTGACCAAATGCGTGTTGCTATTCGCAGAGGGAAGAGTGATCAAGTTGATTCCTATGTTTTAGACCTACGAGGTAATCCCGGTGGTTTGTTAAATGCTAGTATAGAAATTGCGCGGATGTGGCTAGATGAGGGTCATATCGTCAAAACCGTAGACCGCAAAGGATGGAGCGCCCAAACCACAGCTAATGGTACGGCTATTACCAAACTACCCTTAGCAATTTTAGTGGATGGTAATTCTGCTAGTGCCAGTGAAATCCTCACCGGCGCACTCAAGGACAATAAACGGGCTGTAGTTGTTGGTAGTCAAACCTTTGGTAAAGCTTTGGTACAGTCAGTCCATGAACTAGAAGATGGTTCAGGTTTAGCCGTCACCATTGCCCACTATTATACACCTAATGGTACAGATATCAACCATAAAGGCATTGCACCTGATATCAAGCTAGACTTGACACAAACACAAGAACGCCAATTGGCTTCTAATCCGAGTTTGATCGGTACAAATAGTGATCCCCAATACGCTCTTGCCATTGCTGCTCTCTCAAATGGTAAATTAGCAGAAACTCTGAAAAGTCAAAATTCCCATTCTGTTAGTGTTAGTTTGGAAGACTCGAAATTTTAAAATTTGAGCTTTAATTCCACCCTTGGGGGACAGTTAGGTAACAATTAATGAACCACGAAGGCACGACTTTTTTGTGGTTCATTTTCTCTTATCCTCTTATATATACTCTATCATGTAGCAATGATATATTTAATTGCCACCGTTTGGGTTAAAATTGTTGAGAATGAAAGTCTATTTTTCCTGCCTTAAATTCTATCTATGGCTAATCCTAAATCTGACAAAAACTTTGTTTACCAGGAATTTGGTAACGGTAGTTCATCCCCACTAGAACGGGCTTTAGAACGGGGAATCCAAGATTTACCCCCAAATCAGCAAAATGTAAGAATCCAAGCCACCCGCGCTGGACGGAAGGGGAAAACTGTCACGGTGATTACTGGTTTTCAAACTAAACCGGAAACTTTGGCTACTTTATTAAAACAGTTAAAAGCCCAATGTGGTACCGGTGGCACGGTTAAAGATCATGAAATTGAGGTTCAGGGAGACCATAAACAGAAGATATTAGAAATTTTGGTAAGATTAGGTTACAAGGCTAAAATCAGTGGTGGTTGAAGGGTGCAGTTTACCGTATCTTTTCAGGAATTACATGACAATGTTAACTTTAGAAATGTCAGCTATTTACAAAAGGTATTGATGAATATGGATGTAAATTGATGCAAAAAAATTAGAATTTTATCATGAACTCACTGGTTATGTAGAAGACCAATCAGTTAAAGCTGCTAGTGATGATACAGCCAGGGGTAGGGCTTTAGGTTTTACAATGGCCATGTTACAACGTCGCTTTGCTTCTAGTATTTACGCTGTCCGTCGAAGTTTAGAAAGAATGCGTGATAAACGCCAGAGGATTTTAGAAGACCCAGAAAGCTATCGTCAAGAGCAAATTAATAAAAAACTTCCAGAGGATTTTGAAGAATTAACAGAAACAGATCAGCAAAAAATTATCGGTGATTTAGAAAGTGTAGTTGCTTCTATTGACCCTGTTGCTTTAAAAAAAGAAATTTTGCAACTTAATGAATTAATTAGTCAAGCACTGATATTAGAAAGGAGAGAATAGGAAATCACCAGCGAGGTTAGATGTATTTTCGGCTGCTATTACCGATGGACGGGGTAGAAAACTCCATGAACCAACCAACTTTATTTTTAGATTTAGTACCAGCAAAAAAAGCAGATTTTCCGATTAAAAATGGAGAAAATATAGATAATCATAACTTAGTTGATTATTTACCAGATGATAGTAATTTACCCAGTCGAGAACAGGTAGAACAAGCATTAATTGAACAGGAGTTAAATAGATTTTTAACAGAAATTAGGACTCAGCGACAAAAGGAAGTAGAGACAATTTCTAATTATATAGAAAAGAGTCTGACTGTAATTATTGATAAAATCCAGATTCAATATGCAGAATTATGGCAACAGAAAGAATCTGGTGATAAAGAACAGGGTTTAGATGGGAGAATGAAACAATTAGAAGACCGATCATTTGAATTAAATGGGAGGTTAGAACAACGTCGGGAAGAATTGCAGCAAGAAGCCAGTTGTGCAATTACCGATATTCATCATCATGGCCGTGCTTGGGTATTACCCCATCCTGAAAGAAGTTCTCCAGAAATCGCACAAATGGTAGCTGATGATGAAATTGAAAAAATAGCAATTCAAGCAGTGATAGAATATGAAAAAGCCAGAGGTTGGCAAGTTATGAGTGTAGAAAAAGAAAATCGCGGCTTTGATTTGATATCACGTCAACCTGATTCTGGAGATCCATTAAAAGCTAGTTTAGTTAGGTTTATTGAAGTTAAAGGACGGGCAAATATTGGTGAAGTGGCGTTAACAACTAATGAATATAAAACAGCGGAAAGATTGAAGAGGGATTACTGGTTATATGTAGTATTTAATTGTGCTTTATCTCCAGAAGTTCATACTATTCAAGACCCAGTAAAATTAGATTGGCAACCCTATGTAAAAATAGAACATTATCAGTTAAAATATGAAGTTTATATTGGTGATGTTAAACTGTGGATACCAAAATATCAAGTATTTACTTATCCTGATGTGATGGTAATTGAAGGTGAACCTATTTATTATGGAAATAACACCACTATACTTACTAACCCGTTATTAATTGGTGAAGTTTTATCTAAATCTACAAAAGATTATGATCAAGGTGATAAATTTCTCTATTATCGTTCTATTCCTGAATTTAAAGAATATATTTTAATTGACCAAACTAAATATTATATAATGCAGTACGTAAAAAATCATCAAAATCAATGGGTTTTAACTGAATATGAAACAGAAGATGCTATTTTACATTTGGCATCAATTAATGTGAAATTATCATTAAAGCAATTGTATAGAAAGATTAACTTTTTGCAAAATATAGAGTAAAATGAGTATTAATACATAATATCTTGTCAGAATCAGGTGGTTATCGAGCGAAGTCGAGATAATGTCCAAGATTTAATTAAGGATTTACAGGATTCTGACAAATAATATGTGATCAACAATAATGACTAAATACCTTAAACGCGTAGTTAATAAAGGGAGTGATTAAGAATATGAGTACAGAACAACTACTGTATAAATGGCAAGACTTAAATACAGATGAACAATCAAAAGTTTTAGCTTTTATTGATTCTCTAAAACACCAAAAACAATCCAGTTCCAAATTGGGTCAAAAGTTAAGAAAAATCCGCCAAGAAATAATTGATTCTGGTATGCCTTTATTAACGGCTGACGAAGCAGACAAAGAGAAAGCAGAACGTCGAGGTGGATAGGTCGAAGACCTGATATGATTCGTACTTTTATTGATGCTGGTGTTTTAATTTATGCTGCTCGTTCCCAAGGAGAGATTGCTGAAAAAGCCTTACAAATTCTGGAGGATGAAAACCGAGAATTTGCTTCTAGTATTTTTCTTAAATTAGAGGTATTACCGAAAGCAATTTATAATCATCAAAAAAGCGAAGTTAAGTTTTATGAAGCATTTTTTGAGAAAGTTTCTTATTGGGCAAAGGATATAAATACAATTATTGCTATGGACAACCGCTTTAACCACTACCGTTGTCTCAACTTCTACAGCAATGGGTTGGCATTCCTCCGCTAAAGGACATCCACTAGGCTTGTTTCCTGTATCTCCCAGTGAATACTTAGCTTTAGATGTCATGTCCTTTGCATCCGGTAATACAAGCTGGCGGTTTCCTATTGCGGTCATGGAATTAGAAAATAGTAAAGATATTAACCGCAGTGCCTACTCGCTTTGGAAAGTATTATGCGTCCGTGCAGATTTAAGAATAGTCTTTTGCTACCGTCGCAGTGCGGAAGAACGCGCTCACCTAATTAGTTTTTTACGCGATGAAGTGCTGCAAGCTATGAGTTTAACAGACAGAATGAAACTTGACGGTGAAACCATTATAGTAGTAGGTAGTCGAGATGATTCTGCTACCTTTCCCTACGGGTTTTTTAAATGGTGGCAGTTAGAAACAAATACTGGCAACTTTAGCATCCTATAATATAGGAATAGTCCACACAACCCATATTCTCGTCACTGCTAAACCCCTACAACATGGTGATTTTTACAATCAATATTATTGGTGATTAAACCCTAAAACGTACTATAATAGTTAAGCTATAGTATGGTTAATTTATACAAGTCCGTAGGTTGGGTTGAACACAGTGAAACCCAACATTGAAAATCTAAAGGAGAAAATAAATGTCTATCAGAGAACAACTAATCAATGAAATATCCCAAACACCTGATATTTTAGTCAGAGAAGTTTTAGACTTTCTACTGTTTATTAAATCCAGAGCAAATCAAGAGATAGGGGGTAAAAATAATTCTCATAATTCTGATTTTCCATCTTTGTTAAATTTTATAGATCTTAATTCTGAAACACCAACAGCAGATAATCTACAGCTACCAAGAGATTTATCAAAAAATCTAGATCAATGTAAACTTTCCGAATTTTTCCGTCAATCTCCCTTAGCTGAAGTAGCTGAAGAATTAGAAAAAGCATATCGAGAAGCATCAGCAGAAAATGACCCAAATTGGGAAATAACTATTGGGGATGGACTCACAGATGAAACGTGGTGAAATTTACTTTGCTAACCTTAGCCCCTCTGTTGGTTCAGAAATGGATAAACGCCGTCCGGTGCTAATAGTCAGTAATGATGCTAATAACAACGCTGCTACTACGGTGACAATTTTACCCATTACTTCTAATATTACTCGTGTTTATCCCTTTGAAGTATTGCTAAATCCAGAAGATAGTGGTTTATCAAAACCTTCTAAAATTCAAACTCAGCAAATACGAACAATTTCTAAACAACGAATATCAGGAGATGCTATAGGTAATTTGAGTACAGAATTAATGGAATTAGTTAACGCGGCTATTAAATTACATTTGAATTTAGATTAAATTCTCTTTTCTTACACCCCACACTTTCACACTACCAAAATTATGGTTATTCCAGAACTTGAACAACAACTCCTGCAACTTTCCCCCAACGATAAACTTTACATAATTCAATTACTAGCACAAAGCCTAACTATGGAAAATAAAAATTACGCTCACACTCCGTACTCCCACACCCAGCACCCTAAAACTTATGACTAAAATCAACCTAGACTTACCCCCAGAAGTATTTTCCGCTAGGTGGAGAAAATGCCTTAGCTATATTAGCAGAACATGAGCGAAGATTTACTGAACCTAAAGGCGATGTGATTAAACAATTTCTGCCCAAAGATAAACCCTGTTTAATATTAATGGATGAAATTATCAACTATGTGAGTACATATCGAAAAGATGGTTATCACAATAGTTTATATAATTTCATTCAAGCATTATCAGAAACGGCTAGAGGTTCAGATAATGTGGTGTTAGTAGTTTCTATTCCTGCTTCAGAAATGGAATACACTTCAGCTGATGAAGGGGATGAACAAAGATTTAAAAAAATGCTGGATCGGGTGGGTAAACCTATTATGATGTCAGCAGAAGCGGAAAATTCAGAAATTATTAGAAGAAGACTTTTTGAATGGGATGCTGGGGCTGTAACTGCTGACGGTAGGATTATGTTACCAAAAGATGCGATCGCCACTTGCAATGAATACGCTGACTGGGTACTAGATAACCGCCAACAACTACCTAGTTGGTTTCCCCTGAATAATCCCCGTGAAGCCTTTTATGCTACCTATCCTTTCCATCCCTCAGTGTTATCGGTATTTGAGCGCAAATGGCAAGTTTTACCCCGCTTCCAACGGACTAGGGGAGTATTGCGTTTATTAGCTTTGTGGGTGTCTCATGCTTATAAAGAAGGATATGAAGGCGCACACCGTGATCCTTTAATTACGTTAGGAACTGCACCCCTAGATGACCCCCAATTTCGCTCTGCTGTTTTTGGACAATTAGGGGAAGATAGATTAGAAGGTGCTATTACAACGGATATTTGTGGTAAAAAAGATTCCCATGCTGTGCGTTTGGATGCGGAAGCTGATGATCAAATTAAAAAAGCACGACTGCACCGTAAAGTTACAACTAGCATATTTTTTGAATCTAATGGTGGTATTTTACGGGCTGAATCTACTATACCAGAAATTCGGTTAGCGGTGGCAGAACCATCTTTAGATATTGGCAATGTAGAAACAGTTTTAGGGTATTTTTACATTTTGCTAGTGATGCTCAAAAATACTATACTCTTAAGCATAAAACTGGATTAATTACAGAAGGTTTTTTTGCTAAATGTCGTAATCCTAATTACTTGGGAGAAGTGTTGATTTATCTGGCTTTTTCTATATTAACTCAACATTGGCTACCTTTCTTGATTCAGGGGTTATTCATAGCCATGATCTTTGTTCCCAATATGCTGAAAAA
>NZ_KE384597.1:1897-28377 GCF_000426905.1 Dolichospermum circinale AWQC131C | reverse complement strand
CGCTTGCGGGGAGGGGGTTGGGGGTGGGGTTCTTGTACCTCATAACATCGGGAAGTGCTGTAAATCTCTATCTCGATATCCTGAGTTTGCGGAATACAAAGAAAACTCTGGTTTGTTCTTCCCTAAGTTATTTAATTCTAGAATTTCTCAGGAAGAAGAAACTACAGCATAAGCATAATGTAAATGATTTTGCTTGTTAGTAAACACACAATCAGATAACTTAAGATTTGTCAAAGCAAAGATTATGAACTACAAAGCTATCATTTTATCAACAATTTTGGGAATTTCTACACCTGCAATTATTGATATGGCCATTCCTAATCAAGCCATAGCTGTAAAAAAGTTTGATTATCCAGCGGGTGAATTTACGGATAAAGATTGGAATGTGACTTTAGGTTTTACAAATAATTCTTATTACTATTATGGCGAAAACCGTCAAAGTAATTCTAATATCAGTTTATCTGGTGCTGTCGCTTCTGGAACTAAACAACGTCAAATATACACTTGGAATAATAATGGTACAAAATATCAAGTAATTTGGAAACCAAGTCATCCCAAATTTATTCGTGTTCAGGTAATTGATTCCCAAGGTAAAATAATCTTAAATCGTCTACTTCAATCTGTTAGAAATTAGAGTTTTTTTGATTAAATATCACCTGAATTTACATCGAGTTAAAAACTATTGGTTAAAAACTATTGGTTAAATTTATGTGCTAATGTTTAACAGTTTTTGTAGAGACGTTTTATATCACATCTCTACATTGTTATGTGCTTATTCAGCCCAAGCGATTAATCTGGGTTCGTAAGGACTAGAAAGGTATTTATTGCGAGGTAAAACGCGCAAAGACAAGCCCTGTAAACCAGAGGTAGTGTAAGTGATATTTGCTGTATAAACACTTAAATTCTCTGGGTTTTGTCCTTGATAATCCATTACAACAGGTACGGCATTAACAATATCCCCATGGGCATCTATAGAACCTTGATATAGTTCTACTTGCACATCATTGTTACTCAAAGTTGCTAAATCAACTTTAGCTTTGACGGCTACGGTTTGATTAACTTTAATGTCTGATGCTACGGATACCTCAAGATCCTTAATTCTGATACTAAACCAGTGTTCACCTAATCTCTCTCTCCAAGACGCTAATTCCTTGGCTGGGGCATAATTGTCAACAGTTAAGGTATGATAGCGATCGCTGGCTGGGAAATAGGCTCTGACTGCATATTCTCGCACCATCCGGGCTGTATTAAAAAATGGACAATTCAAGCGAATTGCATCTTTCATTTTTGCTACCCAGGGACGAGGCAAGCCATCACCATCACGATGATCATAGAATAAAGGGGTAACTTCTTTTTCTAGTAACTCATAAAGGGCGTTAGCTTCTATTTCGTCTTGGTAATTAGGATCTTCGTAATTTTCTCCATGGCCAATAGCCCACCCGGTGCGGACATAATCAGCTTCGTCCCACCAACCATCAAGTACACTTAAATTGGGTAGTCCATTCATAGCGGCTTTCATACCACTTGTACCGGAGGCTTCTCTAGGACGACGGGGAGTATTTAACCAAATATCACAACCTGCTACCATTAAACGAGCGATGTGAATATCGTAGTTGGGGACAAATACTACCTGTTTTTCTAAATGGTGTTCTCGGATAAAGTGATTGATATCCCGAATCAATTCTTTACCAGGGATATCTTTGGGGTGAGCTTTTCCAGCAATTACAAACTGGACTTTGCGATGTTTATTACCGAGTAATATCCGTTTGATACGTTCTAAATCACGCATCCACAAGGTAGCCCGCTTATAAGTAGCAAAGCGACGAGCAAACCCAATTGTTAAAACGTTAGGATCAAGCACTTCCTGGGCTTGGGCAATATCGGAAGCGGATGCACCGCGATCGCGCAGATGTTTAACTAAATGTTCCCTAACGTACAATACCATATCTAAACGGCAGCGTTCATGATTCCGCCACAATTCTTCATCGGGAATTGCATCCATTCGTTCCCATAATTGGTTATCTGGTGGTGCTGATGACCAATTTGGACCGAGATAGCGATCGTACAATTCTTGAGTAGATTTAGCTACACAACTACGGGCGTGAACACCGTTAGTAATAGCGGTAATTGGCACTTCGTCCACAGGAACTTTTTGCCACAACCCCTGGAACATTTGTCGAGAAACAACGCCATGTAATTGTGCTACACCGTTAGAGAATGTTGCCATTTTCAGGGCTAATACTGCCATACTGAAGGGACTGGACAAATCACCAGTATTTTCTCGTCCTAGACCTAAAAACTGCTCCTTTGGTAAACCAAAGATATCTGCATAATAGCCCAAATAATGCAATATCTTATCAGGAGAAAATAAATCAATACCTGCGGGGACTGGTGTGTGAGTAGTGAAGATATTACTAGAACATACCACCTGTCTAGCTTGTCTGTAACTCAGTCCTGCTTCTTGAATGAGAATGCGAATGCGTTCCAAAGCCGAGAAAGCAGCATGGCCTTCATTCATGTGGTAAGCAGTCACTTCATACCCCAAGGCCTTGAGCATTTGTACACCACCTATACCCAGCATAATTTCTTGGTGGATACGCATATCTATATCACCACCATACAACTGATCGGTGATATCGTGATCATAAGCCTTGTTAGGTTCGATATTGGTATCAAGCATATACAGAGGTACTGTTCCCACTTGTACACGCCATACTCGTGCATATACCTTGCGTCCTGGATAGTCTACCGCAATTCGTAGTTCTGAACCATCGGCATTGCGCTCCAAATGCAAAGGCATATTATAGAAGTCATTGATAGGATAGCGCTCTTGTTGCCAACCATCAGCATTAAGATATTGGGCAAAATATCCCTGTTGATACAATAAACCGACACCTACTAAAGGTAAACCCAAATCACTAGCTGATTTTAAATGATCACCCGCTAATACACCTAAACCACCAGAATAGACAGGTAAGCAATCTACTAAGCCAAATTCAGCGGAAAAATAGGCGTAACATTCTTTTTGCGGCTGCTCTCTTTGCTTTTTATACCAAGTCCGCTCCTGCAAATAATCTTCTAATTGCCTTGCTGCTCGGTCTACTTGCGCTAAAAAGCCGTCATCTTCGACAACTTCTAATAGTCGCTTTTGACTGATAGTTCCCAACATTAAGACTGGGTTATGATGGCTTGATTCCCATAAATCGGGGTCTAAACGGCGAAATAGGTCTTTACTCTCTACATTCCAATCAAAATGGAGATTATAGGCTAGTTTCCGCAGGGGTTCTAGTCTAGAAGGTAGTGAAGGAGATACGTTAAAAGTGCGAATTGGCTGCATGGTTTAAAAAAACTTATTTGTGCGGCTATGGTTATTGTTTACTGTTTTTACTTAATGTTGCCAACTCTTTATACTATGTTTGTCAACTTTCGATGACTTTGTTAACAATTGATAATTATTGAATTGCTGAATAAGCATTACACTTATAGCTTGTCTGAGTCTACTGGGTTTGTACTGATTTTACCAAAATTTTACTAAAATTTAATTATGTGCTGTTTATATAGGCAAAATGGCAACATATCGGTATGCACTGAAATATAAATCCAAAACATAGCTAAAAAGCGATTATGAATCATCAAAATGAAACAAAACTGCTGGTTTTTTCCCTGCTGTTTACGACAGCGTTGCTAGGCTTGGGCTTGTGGTTGTGGAATCAATTCACAGACGGCATTCCTGATAAAGCAGCTAATGTTTCCCCCGAATCTGATTCTACACCAGGGCGAATCAGTTTAGGTGAGAAGATTTTAATTACTGATCAAATCAACTCTGACAAGGAAAGAGGAGTACAAGCCTTTGCTCAGGGTAATTTTGATGCTGCTAGAACCAATTTTCAAGCATCTTTACGCCAAAATCAGAATGATCCAGAAAGTTTGATTTATCTCAATAACTCCCTGGACAATAGTAGTAAATATATCAAAATTGCCGTGAGTGTACCCATCGGCGGAAATCTCAATGTAGCCAAAGAGATTCTGCGCGGTGTGGCTCAGGCTCAAGATCAGGTAAATCGTAATAGTGGCATTAATGGTAAACTTTTGCAAGTAGCGATCGCTAATGATGATAATGATCCCACCCAATCCCAAAAAATAGCCACGCAATTTGTCAAAGATTCCAGTATTCTGGCTATAGTTGGACATAACGCCAGTAATGCTTCCATTGCGGCTGCACCAATATATCAGCAGGGAGGACTAGTGATGATTTCTCCTACTAGTTTCGCTCAAAATCTCTCTGGTATTGGTAGCTATATATTTCGCACAGTCCCCAATATTAGTTCCCAGGCCGAACCTCTGGCTGTTTATACCCTCAAAACTGCCCGTAAAACTAATATTGCCTTATGTTTAGATTCCAAATCTATTGATAATCAATCTTTTAAAGATGAGTACGCTAAAAATAGCGTAGCTGGTGGCGGTAAAATTAATCCCACCAAGTGCGATTTTTCTGCCCCTGATTTTAACTCTACTACAATAATTTCTCAATTAATTAGTAGTGGTGCTGATGGGTTGGTATTAGCTCCCTATGTTGGTAGAATTAACCGCGCTTTAGAACTAGCAGCAGCAAATCAAGGTAAATTAGCGCTGTTTGGTAGTCCGACATTATACACCTTTCAAACATTAGAATCAGGGAAATCTGATGTTAATGGTATGGTTATTACTGTACCTTGGCACCCAAAAGCCATTCCTGGTAATCCTTTTCCTGAACAAGCTAGAAAACTTTGGGGCGGAACTGTGAATTGGCGTTCAGCAACAGCCTAGTATGCAACTATGGCGATCGCTAAAGGTTTACAACAAGGTTATACCCGTGAAGCATTACAAAAGGTGCTACATAGTCCAGATTTCTTTGTCAATGGTGCTACAGGCAAGATTGAATTTCAAGAATCTGGTGATATTAAAGGTAAGGCAATATTGGTCAAAGTGCAACCAAGTAAAAACTCAACTGCTAACTATGACTTTTTCCCGTTGCAGGGAAAATAAATAGTGGCATGATGTTATTAACCATTTGAATTTGTTGGTTGGGTTTGACTGCGTTCTACCCAACCTGCGGGACTTTTTTGATCATGTTTTCATAACTTTGCTAAGAATTGTTTCCATTTAATTAATGTCCCCAGCGAGTGGGGACCCCTCAATTTTAAACCCTTACCCAGCAATGTGTCCAGAGACAGTTTCCGATAGCAGCGATCGCCATTACCCCAAAAATGTTAAATTAATATATGTATTAGTAAAGGTCGAATAAATGACGAGATTTATACATGACCAATTCGCCAAAGATTATTTAGAAGAACTGCTAAAACCTTATGGAAAAGTAGAAGCGCCCAGTCATGTATCTGGAGAAGCACGAGAAATAGACGTATTATTTACACCATTTCTTGAACAAAAAGCGGATATAGCATCATTAGGGTTATTAGGTAAACTAGCCACCACACTAGCCATATTTGAACCATTTCGCAACCCAGCCTCAACAGAAGAAATATGTGATTGTCTATTAAAATCATTAGAAGTTAGAGGTGCATTAAAACGAGAAGCAAAACGTAATGCAACCAAAATAGCAGAAAGTAATTTTCCTAAATTATGGATTCTCACACCCACAGCGTCTAAGAAACTGCTATCAGGATTTCATGGTACATTGGAATCAGATTCTTTACCAGGAATATACTATTTACCAGAGTCTTTCCGTGCAGCAATTATTGTCATTCATCAATTATCACCTGTTCCAGAAACATTGTGGTTAAGACTTTTGGGAAGAGGAACGGTACAAAAACGAGCAATTGATGAATTAGCTGCGTTACCATCAAATCAGCCTTATGTGAAAATCACATTAGAATTACTTTACAACCTGCAACAGAACTTGAGAATAAATCAAAGTCCAGAAATAGAAGCAGAAGATAGGGAGTTGATTATGAGATTAGCACCACTTTACCAACAAGAGCGAGAACTCGCTAGACAAGAAGGACTACAAGAAGGAGAACAACGAGGACTACAACAAGGAGAACAACTTCTGATTATCCGTCAGTTAAATCGCCGCATTGGTACAATGGACTCATCATTGATTCAACAAGTCCAAAAATTACCTGTTGCACAACTAGAGGAATTAGGAGAAGCCTTGTTAGATTTTACCTCAGTTACAGATTTACAAACTTGGTTACAATCTGTTAGCTAATCTTTTTCAAAAGACCATTTATGATGTTTTCATGACTTTATGAAGAATTGAAAACTTTTTGATTTTCCCGCCGAAAATTGGGATTAGGGGCTTGACAATTGATTTTGAATTTGTTATCATGGACTTGATAAGGAAGAACTATCTTCAAATTCTATTTAATAGACATAGGCCGAGTTTAAAGATGCTTGACATAAAACCCTTGTAGTAGAGACGTTCCATGGAACGTCTCTACTTTTTTGGAGATGTCTATTGAATTGTGCAGAACCGCTTACCATCATGGAGGCGGTTGTTTTTTGGCATAAACAGACGAGATATGAGAGTTTTCGACAAAATTTTGTAAAGCTTTGCAAAAAAAGACAAGTCTTCACCCTGGTAATATACTGAGATACAGCTTAATTAAAACACGACTACTAAGGATTTATCTTCTTTAATTTGTAGGTTGGGTTGAGGTACGAAACCCAACACAGTCTATAAGTATATGACATTTAATGTTAAGGTACGAAACATAACACAGTCCATAAGTATATGACATTTAATATTGGGGTTTGACTGCGTTCTCCCCAACCTGCGGAACTGCTGTTCCCTATTCCCTCGCCAAAGGTACAAGATATAGGTAAGATAAATTAGTTGCTATTTACCAAACCTCCGGGAGTTAGTTCTATGTTGAGTTTAAAAATTGCTGTTTATATCGTTGTCGGCTTGTTTGTGAGTATCTTCATCTTCGGGTTTTTGTCTAATGACCCAGCCCGTAACCCCGGTCGTCAAGACTCAGAATAAATATACAACAAATCACCTTTAGTGGCCGGAAGGTAGAAACAGGCTAATATGTAATTCAACCTTCCGGCTACTTTTTGCTTTTTGATCAGCTTAATTGCCTCAAAATATGTTTCATCCAGCCCTTCCACCTCAGCCACCGCCAAATCTTGTATCGTCAAAACCTGTTTCTGATCTCGCTGCTACTGCTGTTATTCAGGTAAAAAATGATCAACAAAAACTGATCATTGATGGTAAAAAACAACAAGATCAGTATCAATCAACTACCAAGCCAAGCAATGATTCTCCGTTATCCCAACTAGAAAAATCATCTGGGGAATTTTCCATAATTCAAGGTCAAAAACGCAAAATTATTTATAATATAGCCGGACAGCAGGTTGTAACAGAAACATCAACACCTCCGGTAGAAAAAAATTATGTAAATTTACAGGAATCAGCGGGAAAGGTTGATCTATTGGTTGGTGAAAAGACACCATCGTTACCAGTACAAAATCTGATTGAATTTAAACTGCGTAATCCTCAAGATCAGTCAAAACCTGGTAATTTAGAAGTTCCTCCATTACCGCAAATTTCAGAAGCAGAGAAAATATCACCGCAAAAAACAAGAATTGTCGAGGTAATTGCTGATCGCCAGGAGTATGATCAAGAAAGGCGAATTGTTACTGCTGAGGGTAATGTAGTAGTCAGATTTGATGGTGCAGTAATTGATGCTGATACCCTACGTATCAATTTAGATAATTCGATTGCTGTGGGGGAGGGTAATGTGGCTTTAACCAGGGGTAATCAGATATTCCAAGGACAACGTTTTACTTATAATTTTATTCAAGATAGTGGTGATCTAGAAAACGGTAAAGGTGAACTTTATATCCCTACCACAGCAACGGATTTTGCTTTTTCCCCAACTCTCCCTACAGATATTACTCCAGGTGGTGTACCTAGTCGTCCTTTGAGTTATCGGCTTCGCGCTAATCAACCCCTCACTGGTGTTAATAGTCCCGGAGGAATAGAATTTGGTGTTAGTGGTCAATCAGACGCGCGAAATGTTTCTGTACCTAAATCTGGTGGTGTCCTCAAGCGGTTACGATTTGAAGCCCAATATATTGAATTTTATCCCCGTGGTTTTCAAGCTCAAGATGTGAGAATTACTAATGACCCTTTTTCACCCCCAGAATTGGAAATCAGGGCGGCTAAGGTGACTGTGACACGAGAAGCACCTTTAATAGATAGGGTTACTACCCAGGGTCAAAAGTTAGTTTTTGATCAAAAGGTTGTTGTTCCTATCCCTGTGAATAGTCGCAAAATAGACCGTCGGCCACGACAGGTAAATCCCACTATCGTTTCTGTGGGTTTTGATAATGGTAAACGCGGTGGTTTGTTTATAGAACGGGCTTTTGAACCAATTAATAATGATCAGACTCGCTGGACTATTACACCCCAGTTTTATGTACAAAGGGCTATAGAAAATGGTGGTAATGTGGCCAATTTATTTGGTGTAAATACTAAACTGAATGCTGTTTTGAGTCCTAAAACTGTTGTGGAAGGTACGGGAGAGTTAACTAGTTTTGATTTTGATCGCGTCGAAGATACTTTACGCGGGAGTTTGCGATTACGCCAAAGTTTGGGTAATGTTAATCCTTATACATTAAGTTTAGAGTCTAGTTACCGCGATCGCCTTTATAATGGTAGTCTTGGATATCAGACCGTACAAAGTAGTATAGGTGGAATTATCACGTCTCCGATCCTTCCTTTAGGAAAAAGCGGTATAAATCTTAGTTATCAGGGTGGCGCACAGTACATAAATTCTAACACAGACCGTCAGAATTTACTCTCACCACTACGTAAAAATGATCGCATTTCTTTAAGTCGTTTCCAGGGTAGTGTTAGCTTGAGTAATGGTATCAAATTGTGGGAGGGTAAACCTTTACCAGCTACAGCCAAAGAGGGATTAAAATATACATCTAATCCTGTAGTACCGTATTTACAAGCGATCGCTGGTATCACAGGAACTACTAGTTATTATAGTAGCGGTGATAACCAAAGCACTGTCACTGGTACTATTGGTTTAATCGGCCAAATTGGCCATTTTTCCCGTCCTTTCTTAGATTATACTGGCTTTAATGTCAGTTACTCCCAAGGCACTAATAGCGGTTTATCACCCTTTCTTTTTGACCGTTCAGTTGATAACAAAGTTCTTAGCGCTGGTATTTCTCAGCAAGTTTATGGACCTGTTCGCTTAGGTTTACAAACATCCGTTAACCTAGATACATCAAAAGAAATCAGCACCGATTATACATTAGAATATAGCCGTCGTACTTATGGTATCACCCTTCGTTATAATCCAGTGCTGCAATTAGGTGGTTTTAGTATCCGTATCAGTGATTTTAATTGGACAGGTGGTACAGATCCATTTGCTA
The DNA here is from genome assembly GCF_000426905.1 of Dolichospermum circinale AWQC131C. Lineage (NCBI taxonomy): Bacteria > Bacillati > Cyanobacteriota > Cyanophyceae > Nostocales > Aphanizomenonaceae > Dolichospermum > Dolichospermum circinale. Next base: position 18,981 of record NZ_KE384597.1, on the reverse strand, counting down.
ATGGACAAGTTAAACCAGTGGTTGGTGGTGTAGTCCGTGAGGAAAATTAGGCTTCAGCCGAATTATAATCTGGAATTAAACCACCTTGTTCGGTAATTTTTTTCGCTGCATCTAAAAGATACTCATAATAGGTGTGAGCAATAATGGATAATTGCTTACCAGCAGGATAAACCATATACCAATCCCGTTTAATTGGAAAATTTTGGACATCTAAAATGCTAAATTCCGCAGCGTCGGTTAATAATGTATGACGGGATAATACAGAAATACCTAAACCACCAGCGATAGCTTGTTTAATCGCTTCATTACTTCCCAATTCCAACTTAACTTTGACCTTGACTCCATGTTTCTCAAGCAGACTTTGGACGGCGCTGCGAGTCCCTGAACCTGGTTCACGCATAATAAACCGTTCTTCACCCAAACATTCTATAGGAATATTTTTTTCCTTCGCTAAAGGATGATTAGCGGGTGCAAAAACTACCAAGGGGTTTTCTAAAAATGGCTGGAAATTGACATCAAAATGATCAGGAATTTGACTCATAATATACAAGTCATCCAAATTATTCATCATCCGATCTAAAATCAGTTCATGATTTGTAACTTGGAGAGAAATATCAATCCCAGGGTAAAGCTGACAAAAAGGACCCAACAATCTAGGAATAATATACTTAGCAGTAGTAATTACCGCTAGTCTTAACTGTCCTTGTTTTAATCCTTTTAAATCAGCAACAGTCATTTGAAACTTATCCATAGTCTCAAAAATTTGCCGACAAGTAGCAAATAATTCCCGTCCTGCCTCCGTCAAGTATAAACGCTTTCCCACCTGCTCAAATAATGGCAGACCTACCGATTTCGTTAGCTGTTTGATTTGCATGGAGATAGTAGGTTGAGTCAAAAACAACTCCTCAGCAGCACGCGTAAAACTACCATGCCGTGCCGCAGCCTCGAACACCTTCAACTGGTGCAATGTCGCTTGGTTCAAGGTTATTCCCCTCTGATAACAATTTATATATATACTACAGTATCACGTAGCAACAAGTTTTTTTAAGTGTTATTTATACAAATATTGTATAAAATCAATATGTTTAGTCAGTTCAGACAGGGAATTAATTCCCTATCTGATAGTTAAAATACCTTAAAAGCGGACGATTATGATGGTATTACTTAAGTATTTTAACTTAGCTTGATCATGAATTTATCGGCCAATTTCTACATTTTCAAGGATACCAAGTGCGTCAGGTACAAGAACAGCCGCGGAATAGTAGGTACTAATGAGGTAAGAAATAATCGCTTTTTCGCTGATACCCATAAATCGGACGGATAAACCAGGTTGGTATTCATCAGGGATACCAGTTTGATGTAGGCCAATGACCCCCTGATCTTGTTCTCCAGTTCGTAACACAAGAATGGAACTAGTTTGGTACTTAGTAATAGGAATTTTATTACAGGGAAGAATAGGTACACCGCGCCACGCTATTACTTTAGTACCATCTATTTCCATATTTTGCGGATAGATACGGAGGCGGTTACATTGCTTACTAAAAGCGGCAATAGTGCGAGGATGCGCTAAAAAAAACTTTGACTTTCTACGGCGAGTCAGCAGTTCATCTAAATCATCAGGGGTGGGCGGTCCACTGCGGGGATAAAGACGTTGTTTAAAGTCGGCATTGTGTAGTAAACCAAATTCACGGTTATTAATCAATTCATATTCTTGTCGTTCCCGTAATGCTTCGATAGTCAGACGCAATTGTTGTTCTGTCTGATTCATCGGTTCATTGTAAAGGTCAGCAACGCGAGTATTGATTCTTAAGATAGTTTGGGCAATACTTAACTCATATTCACGGGGTGATAGTTCATAATCAACGAAAGTAACTGGTAATTCAGTCTCTCCAGTATGCGCTGAAGATAAAGCAATAGCAGCTTCACCGTATTTATTCTGTGGCAATTGGGTACGGGCGACAATTTGATCAATATGAGCCTGTAACGCTTCCGACTGGTTAAGGACTTCCCTAAATGCTTGTTGTGATAGTGTTAATACAGTACATTGTGTAACAGCTTTAACTGTAAACTTCCACATACTTTGAGACTCTACTAAAATCTGATCACCAAAATGATCACCATCAGCTAACGCGTTTAAGAAAGGTTGCTCCTCATATTTAGCAATCCCGATTTTATTGACTTTACCATGGGCGATGAGAAAAAGCTGCTGGGCAGGCTGACCCGATTGTACTATAATCTCATCAGGTGTGAACTCTTGTTGTACAAAACGACTAGCTAAAGCCGTTAAGACTTGAAGATTATCAAATCCTCGCAGCAAGGGTAATTGACTAAGTTCTTGGGGAATTACTTGTACCGTTGCTCCTGTATTAGTGCAAGTAATTCTTCCATCACCTAAAGTATAAGTTAAGCGACGGTTGACTCGATAAGTTCCACCTTTGATTTGCACCCATGGTAACATCTTTAACAACCACCGTGAGGTAATTTCCTGCATTTGCGGTGCAGATTTGGTTGTTGTTGCTAAGTTGCGGGCGGCTGCTGTACTTAAACTTTGTTGAGGCTGTCTACCCTCAACATCCAAACCCGAATCATTAGAATATGTCATCTTATCCTCTAATCACTGACAAATATACTTAATAAAATGAGAGGTGAAGGTAATCAGACTTTGATCGATCAAAAATTACTGGATTTAACGCTGAAAATAGGGCGTAATTACCAATTAATTACCTTCACCTCTGAAAACTAATTAAACTAATTAGCGACCGATTTCCACATCTTCAAGAATGCCAAGTGCGTCTGGTACTAAAACTGCTGCGGAGTAGTAAGCTGTAATCAGGTAAGACATAATCGCCTTTTCACTGATACCCATAAAGCGCACAGATAAACTAGGTTGATATTCATCCGGGATACCAGTTTGGTGTAAACCGATAACGCCTTGTTTTTCCAAACCAGTGCGGAGCAGGAGAATAGAACTGGTACGGTTATTGCTAACAGGTATTTTATTACAGGGAAAAATAGGTACACCACGCCAAGCCGGAACTTGTTGTCCACCCATGTCAATGCTTTGTGGATAAATGCCCATACGGTTGCATTCACGAGCAAATGCAGCGATAGTCCGAGGATGAGCTAGGAAGAAACTGGGGTCTTTCCATACTGTAGCTAGTAATTCATCCATGTCGTCGGGAGTAGGTGCGCCTGTGCTACTGTAAATGCGTTGTTTGAGGTCGGCGTTATGAAGCAACCCAAATTCGGGGTTGTTGATCATTTCGTGTTCTTGACGTTCCCGTAATGCTTCCACGGTCAGACGCAATTGTTGTTCGGTCTGATTCATTGGTTCATTATACAAGTCAGCAACGCGAGTATTGATGCGTAAAACGGTTTGGGCGATACTTAAATCATATTGACGGGGTGAGAGGTCATAATCAACGAAAGTACCGGGTAAATCAGCCTCACCGCGATGTCCTGCTGATACATTAATCGCTGCTTCACCTTGTTCAGTTTGTGGTTGACTCAGGAGAGCGCGGAACTTGTCAACTTGACTTCGCAAAGCTTCAGATTGGTTAACGAGTTGTTCAAATGCACTTTGAGGTAATGCTAAAATGATACATCTTGTGACAGCTTTGAGCGTATACTGCCAGGTATCTTGGGATTCTACCAGAGATTCATCACCAAAATGATCACCATCAGCTAATACATCTAAAACCACTGGCTCGTCATATTTACCAAGACCAATTTTGTTAACTTTACCACGAGCGATCAGTAATACTTGATTGGCTTCTTGACCAATTTCCACAATTACGTCCCCCGCAGCAAATTCCTGTTGCACAAATTGGTTCGCTAAGGTGGTTAAAACTTCTATGTCTTCAAACCCTCTGAATAAGGGTAATTCCGTTAATTCTTGGGGAATTACTTGTACAGTTGATCCGGTGTTAGTAAAAGATACTCTTCCATCACCTACAGTGTAACTTAAACGACGGTTAACGCGATAGACACCGCCTTTTGTTTGTACCCATGGTAGTAGTTTTAATAACCACCGTGAGGTAATTTCCTGCATTTGCGGCGCAGATTTGGTGGTTGTCGCCAAATTACGAGCAGCTGCTGTACTTAAACTTAGTTGAGGTTGTTGATTTTCTGAATCGTTAGAGTAGGTCATAACTTAATTCTCCACTTTTTTAGTTAGTTAAAAAACACAATTTACCGCAAATTTACGGATTTTTACCCACGGAATTAGTTGCACCAACCAAGGATCTGATATGTGCAGCCGAAGTGCCAAACCCTGTCGGACCGTTGAGTAGTCGCACTATGGGGGAAGCACTATTACGCAATTCAAATTCTTTGTATCGGTCTACCTTTGTATGCCACTTAAGTACACCACACATCCACTGTTCTAATTTCTCAATGTATTTGAGTAGTTTCTCGCGGGTGTTTTTATCCAGGTTGAAATCGTCGAAAAGGGCTGGAAGTTCAGTCTCAACAATGTGTTGAAACTGTTGCGCCCGCGCTGTCATCAGATTATTAACAATCTCAACAGCTTTGAGAAGATCACAGTTCAGGAAATTCTGCACCACTAACACGCAGTTATGAATTTCGCCCTCAAATTCGATTTCTTTCTGATAAGAAAAAATGTCATTAGTGAAACAGGCAAAATCGGCGGCAGCATTTTCCAGCGATCGCATGGGTCGGCTATAATAAATCTGCATTGGTATTTCGCCGCCATGGGATAGTCTAGACAGACTCATGGTTAAATCAGATCCAAATGTCTTACGACGCATTTCAATATAGTCAATCGGATCTGGAATCCGATTTTGCGTCTGGTTAGCCAGTTCCCACACCCAACTATCAGTCATATCCTGAATAGCACGGCGAAATTCGGTACGTGCTGTGGAGGACATTGGTCCTGCGGTGCGAGACCAAATATCCGCCAACCCCTTTTCTACTGGATTAGTTGCTACAGGGGGTGTAGAATTATCTAGAGGCATAAATGCTGACAGTCGAGCATTAAAGACTTTTGCACCTGCCAAGTCGCGGTTATTACCATAGATTGCTGGGAAATAATCATCCGCATAAGTTCCCCAAACCAGCCAACAAGCTGTTAAATTTAGCTCATGCTCAGAACCATTTGGATGTATCCACGCACCGCATAAAGCCACGTCAGCAACATCAAACTTATGGTCATTCCAGATAAAAGCATCAGGAATCCCCGGTAATGATTCTAACATCCCCATCCGACGCGCCCATTCTTTGGAATGATTTCGTGCAGCATCCAAATTAGGATTTAAGGTGGTAGAGAAGGGCATATAAAACTTAGGCAGTTTTACTGGTCCTACAGTTTGATAGGGAACATGAGTAAAACTTTTAAACCTTCCCACACCCAAAGTAGTGGATAAGGATTCCAGCCGCGCGGCCGATGTTCCTAGCCCAGTCGGACCGCCAACAGTCACAGATGTACCTGAATTATCCGGCTCTTCCTTGTTCATATAGCGGCTTGACCTCATGTGCCACTCGTGACCACCAGATTGCCAATCCTGAAGTCCTTTAATGTAAAGGAGAACATTCACACGCTCTACTGGATCTACTCCGTACTCCTCAAAAAGAGAGGGTAATTCCGTGACAGCAGTGTTGTCAAATTGGTATAAACGGGAGTTGAGTAGTTCGTTAGTGAGGTTAGCGGCCTCTTGGGTACTCACATTCAAGAAACGCTCAACTACAAGCACACAGTTAGAATTTTCACCTTCCTCTTCCACCTCTCTTTGGTAGGAGAATAGATCATTGCGGAGATGTACACCATCAGCAAATGTGTCTTTTAAAACCCGCATGGGTCTAGTTGCCGCAATTTTAGCCGGAACTTCCACAAAGGCCGCGTGTTCGACTAAATCTGCTGACCAAGGTGCGCCCCCAACTTTCCGCCGCATTTCAATGTATTCAATGGGGTTAGCAATGCGATTTTGATTAATATTTGCTAGTTCCCACATTGACTCATCTAAAAGATTTTTGGTACTTTCAAAGAATCTTTGCCGCCATTCTACGGATTTAGTAAAGGCAGTACGAGACCACAAATCAGCTAAACCGCGCTCTACTGGGTTCGTGGGAAAGGGAAGGTTATCTTGGGGATAAATTGGCATAAATGCCGGTAGTCGGTCAAGATACTCCTTTGCCCCAATTAGATCCTGACTGCGCTTATAGATTTCCAGAAAGTGATCATCAAAAAAGAATACCCATACATACCAATCCGTTACCAGGTTCAACTCTGTTGAGGGCGTGTCTGGATGAGTATAAGAACAAAGTAAAGCATAGTCGTGAGCATCAAATTTACGTTCATCCCATATAGGCTCACCTTGGGACTCCTCTTTTGACCCAAGTATTCCCATTTCATAAGCCCAGGCTTTGGAATGCACTCGTGCCGCTTCCAGGTTTGGATTCAGCCGCGCTGGCCAAGGCATATAAAATGCTGGCAGTTTAAATGGTTGCATTGTCTGTCAGCCACATTGTGTTGGTTCACACATAACAACAAAATCATTATTTTAGATCCTGGATACTTTTTCAACAATCATTTACAAAAGTTAATTTAATAATACGTAATATTGGGACTCAGTTATTTAAAACCCTTTGACAGAGGGAAATTAATATGGGTTTAGTCGCAAGAACCAATGAAACTATAGGCATTATGCAATTCTTATTGAGAATACAGATTTTTGTCTAGTTTTTCAAAAGGCTTATTAATCAAGGATTTTAGAGATTTATCTCTGACCTGAATTTCAGCTTTACTATTCAAGTTATTTAATTTATACTCAATATTTTACCGTATATATTACATATTAGAAGCATAGAAATACTCCACTACAATAGACTTTAGTACGGATGAGTGGAGTATACTGCATAAATTCGGACAGTTTGTATCTTATTTAGATACTCCCAGAGTTAAAACTCAATTCAATGATACTAAGGAGTTTTTATATAAGCACTCATGGGTTCTTTGATAAATCGGATGTAAAGATGTCTAAAGGTAGATTTAATCACACGGGGCATGGCAAAATCTATAGGCATTAATTTGTCGGGTAATTGCCAATCTGTAATTTGTAGTAAATCAGGTGATAAATTAGGAAAGTGAATATCATTTAATTCTGGACATATTCCTAATCTTTGAGAAGCTGCAACTGTGGGAACTTGTGCGGGTGCAACCTGGAGAATTTCTAACATTGCTCTATCTAAAGCAAAGACATTACTAGAAGCTGCTAAAATTTCTAAATTCCGAGGTTCTCCACCACTAGGTCCATTACCTTCATGACCAATAATACCATCCAAAATTGTTAAAGTGGGATTAATTGCTCTGGCCGTTTTTACTAACATCTCACCGAATTTATTAGCATCTTTACCAGCTTCTAGATGCCACCAAGCTTTCATTTTACCAGGAACACAACCAAAGAGATTTTTTACTCCCAATGTCAGGGTTAATTGCAGATGAGATTTAACCTTGGGAAGGTTAATCACTACGTCTGCTGACATTGCTTCTTTTGATAAAAGTAAGTGATTGAAATTGTCATTTACTGTTTGATAACGTTTACCATGAAATTCAACCAGTGGTAAATTCAGTTCTGCTATTATTGGTAATAAACCATTGGCTATTGCTACACCTTTAGCACTACCAAAAGCAGGACTATCTCCTAAAAATGGGTTGCCACCAACTGCAATTACCATTTCAGCAACGGCACGCACTAATTCTGGTCTTGTGGTACATTCTTTTGTAGGCCGAGAACCTGTGAGCAGGTTAGGTTTGAGTAAAACCCGATTTCCTGGTTTGACAAAAGCAGCCATTCCCCCTAAAGGTTCTAGCAGTATTTCCAAAGATTCTTTTAAAGCTTCTTGTTCGTAGGATTTGGCACGAATTAGACTAACAGATGGTTTTGAAATTTCCATGGGTAATAATATGCGTAATAATTTACTGACATGATTATAATATAAACCAAATGACTAAAAAATTTTAGATTTTAGATTTTAGATTTTAGATTGGGAATTTTTGGTACAAGCCTCGCCGCTTCAGGACGCAACTAATCCAAGTTTCGCCAATCTAAAATCCTCAATCTCCACACTTTAATACTTCTTCTATTGATAATTTTTAGGGATAGCAACTGGCGATAAACCGGCAATTACTTTTAAGTTTTGACAACGAATTAATTCACTAAAATTCAGTCCAGAACGCTCTTCTATTTTTGCTACGGCTTCAATGGCCGTTAACAAATGTTCGGAGGCTTCGGTTTCTGAATAACCTCGTCTTTGGGCAATACGAATAGCCGCTATATCAGCATTTAATTCTGATGCCTGAGATCTATTCCTGCGCCAAATCTGTATCGCAGCTAAAGCAGTTAATCCCCCAGATATTACCACACCTACTACATCAGACTGCACCGCCTCCACTATTCCTCCTATAAAGCCCGCTAAAACTACTCCTTGATAAATATTAGGTTGTAACCATTTTACCCCTGTTAACCAGCAAACCGTCTGCAATAGCAGTAAATCCCGTTGGGGTTTTGTTAACCGTCGCCACAAATCAAAATTAATATATATCGGTCTTGATTGACTTAAAGGCAGGGGAAAGGCAGCATCTATTACCTGTTGTTGTTCTGGTTTACTGACGATTTTCGTCATCATTCGCCCAGAAGCAGGCATGACATCCAATAAACGACGAATTTCAATATTTGACTCCATAGCATCCATTATTAGTCATAATTATCTATATTCAGTGGCTATTAAGATTACACTTTATTACACTTTATATTGATATGGACGCTTTTGATCCTCATCCGCCAGAATGGACAAATCGGGCAACTCACGCCTATGAGTTTCATTGTCCTAAATGCCACGCCAGTAGTCGAGAGGCTGTTAATGTCTGGTTAAATAGGCGATCGCCTGTAACTACCGCAGATCGTCGTCGTAAATGGCAAGAATTTTATCATTGTCATTGCGGTTATGTCTGGTGGGCTTGGAGTAATGATCGACCACCAACAAATTTATCTGCGGAAAAATGATTTTGATCTGAGTATCCCCGACTTCTCAAAGCAGTCAGGGATCTATCTTAACCAGAACTTTAATGCAACATTTTAATTTAATCTAAATTTAATCTATTAGTTAAATATTTAGGAAAGTTGTGCATTTACTAATTCCCGCAGCCGGAAGTGGCAAAAGAATGGGCGCAAACCGTAATAAACTTTTATTGCAGGTACGTTCAAAACCTTTGATTGCTTGGACTTTGTTAGCCGCAGAAGCCGCAAGTTCTATTAGTTGGATAGGAATTGTTTCTCAATCTGCCGATTGGGATGATTTTAAGTCCATTATCGCTGACTTAAAGCTGAAAAAAACAATAGCATTAATTCCCGGTGGTGCTACTCGTCAGGAGTCGGTTTATAATGGTTTACAGGCATTACCAACTAATGCGGGACAAGTATTAATTCATGATGGCGCTCGTTGTTTAGTAACACCAAATTTATTTGATGCTTGTTCGGATGCAATTCTACATTGTTCTGGTTTAATTGCGGCTGTACCTGTTAAAGATACGATTAAAGTTGTTGATGAGAATGGTATTATTACAGGCACACCAGAGCGTAAACAATTATGGGCAGCTCAAACTCCCCAAGGGTTTGATGTTAATTTGTTAAAACAGTGTCATGCTGAGGGTATTCGTCAAGGTTGGGAAGTTACTGATGATGCGGCTTTGTTTGAAAAATGCGCTATGGAAGTGCGAATAGTTCCTGGGGAGGAGACTAACTTGAAAATTACCACTCCTCAAGATTTAGCGATCGCTGAATTTATACTTAGTCATAGGGAATAGGTAAGAGGTAAGAGTTTTTTCTAGTGACTAATTTACAAATCTAAAATCCAAAATCTAAAATCCAAAATCCAAAATCCAAAATTCTGAATGGTCAAGAATATATCTATAGCCACAACGATAGAAGCGATTCTTTATTTAAAAGGTAAACCCTTATCTATCAGTGAAATTGCTGAATATGCCAAGTGCGATCGCCCCAGAGCAGAAGCGGGGGTTATCGAACTAATTGAGAATTATGCCCGCAGGGATACGGCCTTAGAAGTCATAGAAACTGAACATGGTTATAGTTTACAACTGCGCTCTGATTTTCATGATTTAGTACAAGTTCTGATACCAGTAGAATTGGGTGTAGGGGCTTTAAGAACATTAGCAGCGATCGCTCTTCATAATCCCATATTACAAAGCGAATTAATTAACATCCGTGGTTCTGGTGCTTATCAGCACGTTCAAGAATTAGTAGAATCTGGTTTTGTTCGTAAACGCCGAGAAAGTGATTCTCGTTCCCATTCCCTGCAAATAACGGCAAAATTTCATCAATACTTTCAAATCGAACAACTTCCCCAGATTTTGACAACTCCAGAAAAAGAACAACAACTAGAACTGGATTTAGAGGATAGTCCAACTGGGTAGCATAGCATACATTTTCCCTATTACCCGTAAAAAATCCGCTAGTTTACTAATATGGTTTAGAGTAGAATTAGCAGTTAAGCTAATATAAATCGCCAATGGTGTTTGATCCTGACTTTTTGCATGACGACTCTGAGCAACACCCTAATCAACTTCTGAATGATCGCTTTGGGGACAACCCCAATCAATTACTTAAATACTTACAGCATCAATCTCCCGAAGTTTTAGCCCGTGTCGCCCAATCTGTCAGCCCGGAAATTAAACAAATCATTTCTCAGAATGTCCAAGGACTAGTAGGAATGATGCCGCCAGAGCATTTTCATGTCCAGATTACAACAGATCGGGACAATCTAGCAGGGCTACTAGCCTCGGCAATGATGACGGGCTATTTTCTTCGCCAAATGGAACAGAGAATGCAATTGGAACATTTATCTAATCAATAGTCAATCCCACAGGCGTGTTTATTCATGCCTGTCTTTCTATACATGGTAGTTCTAAGTACCATGATATCACTGATGACAATTTGCTCTAACCGCTGCAAACCTCTCTCCCCAATGGACAATAGATATAGGCAAAATCTTTATCCTATCTTTAAGAATCCCCAACTAAAATCTAAAAATTAGCGATTTGTGGACTTGTTTACATGAAATTTTCCTATTGTTCACTTTGTTTTTTCACATTTTTTAGCACGTTGGGATTATTATCTACACAGCCGCAATCACAAACTGCCAATGCTCGTCCCAATTGTCCAATTCCAGTTTTAGCTCGTATTCAACCTCATCAAGTAAGTCCTGGTGAAACTTTAGCAGCTATAGCCAGTCGCTATCATCTAGCACCAGAAACAATTATTGCTATGAATCCATCCGTGAGCAAGGGCGTGGTAACTGCCGGAACAATACTACAAATTCCCCCTTTTAACGGTATGGTTGTGGAAATTCCTGCCCGTCAAAGTTGGCGACAAATAGCATCTAAGTATCAAGTTCGCCCGGATACGGTATTTGAAATTAATGGTTGTCAGAAAAACCCTAAATTTGTCTTTTTACCAGTAATTCCAGGTGTAAAATTTGCCGAAAATGTAGTGACAAAAACTGACACAACCGGGAAAAGTGTTAGTAAAATTACTGGTTATCCTCTCCCTAATACTACAAGTGTGACATTAGGTTATGGTTGGAACTATCACCCCGTGACAAAGGAGGCTGTTTTTCACAGTGGTGTGGATTTATTAGCACCTGTAGGTACTCCTGTGGTAGCGATCGCTCCTGGAATCGTCGTTTTTGCCAAGGAACAGGGTAGTTATGGTAAGTTAGTCATTATTAACCATGCAGACGGTTTACAAAGCCGTTACGCCCAACTTGAGGGCATTAAAGTTACTCTAGGTCAAAAGGTCAATAAAGGCGATATTCTGGGAACAGTTGGAACTACAGGACAACCTACTTCTATTCAACCCCATCTTCATTTTGAAATCCGTGTTAACGGGTTTCTGGGTTGGGAAGCCAAAGATCCCAAGGGATTTTCAATTTAAACTCTGTCCATTTTCAAACATCGAGTTTTTCACAAGTTATTGCTGATCATTAACACAGGTGAATTTCACGATACCATTGGAAATTTTTGAGGTATAAATTTCTAATCCTAGTTTAATTTGTGATCCTCTGGAAAACTGAGGACAGGCAAGCGATCACCGCGAAATAATTCTTCACTTGCCTCTCCCAGGCTTACTAAAGCCTCACTAGTGGCTTTCTGAGCCATGAGTAATATCAGTATAGATACTGTACCAGCTTGCAAAAAACAAGACATAGGAATGGTAAATGGAATTAAATTTAATCTGGGTTGAGAAAAGAACTGTTGGTTTCCAAGTGACATTGTAATTCTTGATAGTTAGTAAATGAATAAATTTTTTGAGCTTTTTTTCGCGCTTTTTCCCAGTTTCTAACTTAATAGCATTATCTTTGTATTTTTGTCAATTTTGCCAGCCGTCCAGGTAACGAAATTGTAAAAAAACCACTAACGTGCGATAATCCTATAGTTATGGCTGAAGTTATAGCTGACAATTAATTACAGGCAAAATCCTTCAGTACACCTTTTTTGTTAAATTTCACTACCCATGAAAACGGTATTATTTAAATTACTTAATCGTCAAAAATTTTTAGTGCCATCGGTAACTCATTTAATCAATATAAATACTTGCGTAATCAAAGTGAGATTATTAGATAATGACCTCTATATTCTCCATGAAAGTGTTGAGTGTTCACAAGGTTGGCAAAGCTTGTTGGAGTTATTGCAACCACTAGAAGAAAACAATGTAGACAGCCTGACTAATGATCATCAATCCTCAAGATACCAAGTATTAGTTTATGGTCGCAAACAAGGTGAAGACATTCCCCAATGGTGTTATAGATTGTACTTAAATCAACTGCATCAACATTTAGAACAGGTAGAAAAATCATTATTTGCAGGGACAGAAACACCCATAGACTTAGATGGTTCACTAATGATCACAAATGAGAGTTTGGCACACCAAAGAGATACAAAGCCAGATTGGCTATCGCACCTCAATTTGTCACCTTCAGAGGTGATGTTAAAACCATGGGATGATTGGGGAAATGTGCCAGCGATCGCTAGAATGTTGAAAACATCTACTATTCACGTGATGCTAATTCCCACAGAAGATTTATTGCATATAATCTGTCATCATCCCATTTATTCTACACTCTATCAAGCCTCTAGGAAATTTACTCAATTCATTATCCGCGAACTGCAAATTTCCGCTATTAGTGGTTTTTCTCTTTATGCTCGTCGGCTTGCCGATAAAGAACTTCTATGGTTTCATGAACTTAATATGGTAGAACGTTCCCGACTAATCCCCGCAGAGACATTAAAATCTGCTGCTACACCTGAATATGTAAGTTATCAGATTACTTATCAGACTCGTGAACCAATTCCATACCCTGATTCAAGAAGTGAGCAAGTACAAAATTTAGGCAAAAAAATAGGAAAAAATTGGGCAGCAAGGCTCAATAAAAAAATCAAACAATTACTTTTAAACAGCCAATTATTTATAACATTTAATCAGGACACAAATCAAAACCTTAATCATAAAGATCATAAAGGAATTGGTGGTGGTATGATTTGGCTGGGATTAGGATTACTTCTAGCTTTACAAAGTGATTTGATATTAAGTTATATCTTAGCACGTTCTCTTAAAAGTTATCCCCAAGTTAGTGTTAGTAACAAAATGGTTTCACCTTTACCTCTAGCATCTCAGTCACCAACAAGACCAGTTTCAAACCAATCAGTAACACCAGAATCAATTAATCGTCATCAATCTACTTTTAATGCTTCTGGATTTATCAATGATCATGATACTAATTTCTCAGTTGCACCATCAAAAGAAAACGCCGCCGCTACAGCTATTCTATTAACAACCAGATCACAAATTCCCAGTTTTAATGCTAGGCAATTAGATGATCAATTAGCCCTATATAAACAGCGGTTAGCTATGAAAAAACGCCCACCTGATGTCTTAATTGTTGGTTCTTCCCGCGCTCTCAGAGGAGTTGACCCCATAGCCCTTTCTAAGGCTTTAGTCAGCCAAGGCCATAGCAATCTTGATATATTTAACTTTGGCGTTAATGGAGCAACAGCCCAAGTCGTTGACTGTCTGATTCGTCAGATTTTAGAACCTGAAGAACTCCCCAAACTGATTTTATGGGCTGATGGTTCTCGCGCTTTTAATAATGGAAGACAAGATATTACTTTCAATGCAATTGCTGTCTCACAAGGATATAAACAAATATTACAGAAAACTAGAACAAGAGTAAGTCCCGATACAGTAAATAAAAATAAAGAAGGTTTTCTAGTAAATATTACCAATAAATCAGCCAGGAAATATATTAACATCTATCAAGCGGCTGACAGTTGGCTAAATCAGTCTTTATCTGGATTATCTGCTAGTTATAAAAACCGTGAACAAATTAAAACTCTTCTGCAAAAAAAATTTGAAAATCTACCTTTTATTTATCAACATCCCCAGGTTAAATCAAAAGTTAACCTCACAAGTTATTCCGCAATAACTAATTCTGTACAAGGAGTTGATTATGATGGATTTCTACCTATATCTGTTCGCTTTAATCCGGCTACATATTATCAACAATATCCAAAAGTTTCTGGAGATTATGACAATGATTATAAATCTTTCCAGCTTGCAGGTAAACAAGATCAGGCCTTTCGTTCAGTGTTAGAGTTTACTAAAAAAAATAATATCTCCTTGGTATTTGTAAATATGCCTCTAACTTCAGATTATTTAGATCCGGTTCGCATAAAGTATGAACAGCAGTTTCAAACGTATTTATTGAAATTTACAACTGATCCTCATTTTATTTACCGTGATTTAAGTCAACTATGGCCAACAGCAAGTAATTACTTTTCTGACCCCAGTCACATTAACCGTTATGGTGCTTATCAAGTTTCAAAAAAGTTGGCTCTAGATCCAATTATTTCCTGGACAAAAAAGTAATTAAATGGGAAAATAGTAAGGTGTATTATCTTATTTTTCCTCTGTGAATAATTCAAAACTATCAATAATTATAGCAATAATATTTGATTTTTGATAGCCTGCATGGCGTAGCCATACAAAACTCAGTAGGTATCAATTCTGTCTTTCCTGTTCCCTGTTCCCTGACCACACAAGTAAATTCACAGAATCAAACCCGATTCCTATAGTAATTAAGCAATGAAATTCATATCAATTTTGTATGGGATTTTTCTGTTAAGTGTTTTGGTAATTTACTGGAATGTTTATTTAGCAAATTTTAGATTATGGATTCTCTTAATAGCCAGTATTCTGTTTTACTCATCTTTGCACATTCGATATTTACCATTACTTTTAATACTAACTTTTATCAACTTCCGCTTAGGTTTAGGAATTAGCAATAATACCTCATCAAATAAGCATTTTCAAAACTCGCATTTATCTGAAGAGGAATTACATCAAAATCGGCGAAATCTATTATGGATTGGTATAGTTTTTAATCTTTTAATTCTCTTAGGTTTTAAGTATATCAATCATCTACAAAATTTATTCCTTCATCTGTTTAATCACTCAGATGGATCATTCACTAAAATAGTTTCTCCCTTGGGAATTTCTTTTTTTACATTTGAATGTATCGCTTATTTGATAGATGTCTATCGTGGTGATCCTGCTGCGGCTAATTTTATAGAATTTGCTACATATAAATTATTTTTTGCTAAACTTATTTCTGGACCAATTACTCGTTATCGTCATCTCGAATTTCAATTCAATACACTGCAATTTCCTAGTATTGATAGGATGGCTGAAGGACTGTGGTTAATTGCGCAAGGTGCAGTTAAAAAAGGAATTTTCGCTGATAATCTCGGCATATTTGTTGATTTATGTTTTGGTAATTTACAAAGAGCAGGTAGCACTGATTTATGGTTAGCTACTTTTGCTTATGGACTACAGTTATATTTAGATTTTAATGGTTACGTAGATATTGCTCGTGGTAGTGCTTTACTGTTCGGTTTAGTTTTACCAGAAAATTTTAATTTCCCCTACTTTAGTACCAGTATTTCAGATTTTTGGCGACGTTGGCACATTACATTAGGTGATTGGTTGCGTCATTATCTTTACTTTCCTTTAGGTGGTTCTCGACGCGGATTGATACGTACCTGCGGAAATCTATTGATAGTAATGCTATTGGCTGGGATTTGGCACGGTTCAGCCTGGGGTTTTATTGTTTGGGGTATATTCCATGGTATCGCTTTAGTAGTTCATCGTCTCACATCTGTTTTAAGCGATCGCTTGACAATTCTTAACCTATTTTGGCAAAACCCAATAGGAATAATCTACGCTTGGCTGTTAACACAAATCATGGTTTTCACGTCTTGGATTTGGTTTCGTCTCCCCAACCTCCAAGACTCTAGTTTAGTTATGCAGCATCTTTGGGGTTATCCTGCTGATCAACAATTTGCGGAAAAGGTTTATACAGAAGCTCTCAATAGCAGTCAATCTCAAATTTTTTACTTATTAGCAAATATAACTCTGCTCATGACTGTATCATATAGCCTGGAAGGAAGGATGAAATTAGATTTTAGCTGGCCAATGAAGATCGTTCTCGTTCCCTTATGCTTTTACGCAGTTTGGTTATTAGCTCCTCAAGGGAGTTTACCTTATATCTACTTTGATTTTTAGAGAAATTATCTGCTCGCATCAAGTTCTTGTATACCTCATTACATCAGGAAAACATATAACTGACATAACTAATACTAATTTTAATTATCTTTACAAATTTCAATTTATCCTTTAATGTAGTATTCAGGTAGGCAAAACAACCTACTAAACATCATACGAACATAAAGCACTCATAAAATGACCACCACCTTACAACAGCGCCAAAGCGCCAACGTATGGGATCGCTTCTGCGAATTCATCACCAGCACCGACAACCGCCTATACATCGGTTGGTTCGGAGTATTGATGATCCCTACCCTGTTAGCTGCTACAACCTGCTTCATCATTGCTTTCATCGCTGCTCCTCCCGTTGACATTGACGGTATCCGTGAGCCAGTTGCAGGTTCTTTACTATACGGAAATAACATCATTTCCGGCGCAGTAGTTCCTTCC
>NZ_KE384597.1:0-1163 GCF_000426905.1 Dolichospermum circinale AWQC131C | reverse complement strand
GACTTGGCTGCTGCTGATGTTGCTCCTGTTGCTTTGAGCGCTCCTGCAATCAACGGTTAATAATTCAAGCTTTCTTAACAGAGCTTAATTAAAGAAATGCTCTCCAGAAATGGGGAGCATTTTTTTTGGGGTTTTAGATAGAGCAGTTAATAATCTAATCATCAATAATTATTAATTTATTAGGTATGGGAATGGCTATATGATTCAGAGTATTCTTTATCATGATGTTAAATGATAGTGAACAAGTCTAATCTAAATTAGAGAAGCATCAAATGACTAACCATACAGATACCCAAACAAATCAAACAACCAATAAAGCCAGAATACTCAAAATAGCAGCTATATTGGGTACAGTAGGAATCATCTGTGGTATTGGTGTTGTAGTTACTTTAATTTCACCAACATTTTCCCCGCATCAAGAAGTAAAAGCCACCACTTTAACTATTGGGATTCTCAGTTCACCAAAATACTATCAAGGATTAGCTACTTACCTCAAACAGCAATTTGGTAATAAAGTCCAGATAGTTATTGATGGTGATGAAAACCTATCTTACGAAGAAGCCAGAAAAAGAATGATTAATAAGGAATGGGATATTTCCTTTCCTCAGTCACCAATGCTTTCCATAGCTGCTAAAAATAATGGTTATTCCTTTGCAGCCCCGATGTTTCCTGATAGTCCCCCATATTACCAAGCTACCATATTTACAAAAACTAATAGTCCTATTAAATCCTTAAATGATTTAAAACCAATACATACTATTGCTATGGGTGATTTTAACTCAGCATCTAGTTTTTATATGGCGGCTTATGATTTATATGGTAAAACCCTGAAAGTAAATATGGGTCATAAATCATCTAAAATCAGAGAATTAGTAAAAACTGGAAAAGCTGATATAGGCGCTGCGGCATATATAGCTGTTAAGGATGACAAAGACTTAAATATTATTCACCTTAGTAAACAAATCCCTGGCGGTAATGTTTATTTATCTCCTAACCTTTCTGAATCAGACCGTCAAACAATTACCAAAGTATTACTAAATGCTCCAGCAAATATTAGAAAAGATGCTAATTATGGTGTTGGGGAAGAGGCTGATTATTCACAGTTATAGTCATTTAACTTAAGAATGAGACATTAAGATACACAATAATCACGGATGATTTCA
>NZ_KE384596.1:69868-82501 GCF_000426905.1 Dolichospermum circinale AWQC131C | reverse complement strand
TACCCTTGATAATACTACTATACTTAAATATGTAAAGTTTTGTAACGACATTCAACATTTCTGGGGAGGGATATTTTGCGTAAGTCCTGTCTAGAAATGATCGCGGGCAAGATGCCCGCACTACATTAAAATACGCGATGTTGTAAAGATGGCATTTGTCTGCGTACTTGTTCTAATCGAGTAGGTTTAATTTCGGCGATCGCTATTCCCGGTTTTTCGCCGGCATCTGCTAAAATTACACCCCAGGGGTCTATAATCATAGCGTGTCCATGGGTTTGGCGACGGTGATAATTAGTACCAGTTTGAGCGGGGGCGATCACATAGCAGGTATTTTCTATTGCCCTAGATTGTAATAATACTTGCCAATGGTCTTTCCCTGTAAAAGCCGTAAAAGCAGCGGGTATAAATAAGATATCTGCACCATGACTGGATAAATGGCGATATAATTCAGGGAAACGGACATCATAACAAATAGACAGGCCAATTTTGCCCAAATCAGGGGAAGAATAGACAGAAGGTAATTGTTGTCCAGCTTTGACGGTACTTGATTCTTGATAAGTGTTACCATCAGGGACATTGACATCAAATAGGTGTACTTTTTGGTAACGGGCGAGTTCTTGACCGTTAGGACTGACAAGTAAAGCTGTATTATAGACCTTACCATTACCATTTACAGGGATAGGGAAGCCGCCGCCGAGAATGGTAACTTGAAAACGTTGTGCCATTTGGTGAAGAAATGTTTCCGTGGCTTGGGCGATCGCACTTCCTTGTGCTATTTTATCTTTTTCTTCACCCATAAAAGAGAAATTTTCTGGTAAACCCACCAATTCCGCACCTTGACGCACGGCCAGATCAATTAATTCTTCTGCTTGGTCCAAATTTTTTTGTAAATCCGGTACACTGGTCATTTGAATAGCGGCGGCTAAATAAGACTTCATAGATTCAAGAACAAACGGTAGATTGAAACAATACAGATATTCAATAAGTAGGTTAGCGTCAAAAATTGTCGTTATGACAAGAGGGAAGAGGATGGGGTAAATTGTATTTTTTAGATACTGTGGTTTTTTGTGCCTCTCTACTCATATCTTTATATCATCTTTATTATCATATTAGTTTGAACAATTTACAACACCTATCCTCCGCATTCACCCAATGGTTTAAAATCTAGTTCACAGATGATATTTTTTATTATTAGTGACAGCAAACTCAAAGCTGGATATTATGCCAGATAGTATTACAGACTGGGATTACGGTTAATCCAAATCCCTCTCATTCCTGCTGCTTTAGCACCTTGATAGTCATCCCTGATACTGTCGCCAATGTGCCATGCGTCTTCCGGGGAACAATTGTGCTTTTTTAAAGCGATTTTAAAAATTTCTGGATCTGGTTTAGCTGCGTGGACTTGAGTAGAAATGGTGACAGAGGTGAAATATTCTTTTAGACCCAAACCTTGTAATACTAAATATAAACGAGAATCAAAATTAGATAAAACACCTAATTCAACCCCTAAGTGTCGCCAGTTCATTAAAGCTAAGAGAACATCAGGATAAACATACCAAGGTTCAGGAGTACCAAAGTGAATATAAAGTTCACTAAAAAAAGCGGAAAAATCAGTAAAATCTTTGAGAACACCCGCACCTTCAAAAGTATTTAAAGCAATAATGCGCCACCAATCATATTCGCGTTGGGGAATATCTTTAATATCTGTGTTAGGAAATATAGGTGGTGGTGCGGCCTTAAAGCTTTTAATAAAGTTTTGATCTAAAATTTGGGCGGAAACTTCCACACCAAATTCCTGGGCGATTTGTCCGTAAATTTCACCTATACTAGTTTTAACACCAAACAATGTACCTACAGCATCTAGAAAAATAACTTTGGGTTTTTTCATAACAATTAATATCTAAGTAGATTGGCGTTAAAAATTGTCGTTATGACAAGGGAACAGGGAACAGGGAACAGGGAACAGGTTATAGGGAATAGGTTACAGGGAATAGGTTACAGGGAACAGGTTATAGGGAATAGGTTACAGGGAACAGGTTTTGGGCGACTTTACTTTTCGTTACTTGTGTCGGTTTTTTTCGTTCACCTACTTAAGTTCTCGGTCGTGGCCAAATACACAGCAATCATATCTGAATTTGTTTCATATCTCCAACTTTTGAGAAGTTGGGGATATGAATTTATTAGCGATAAATGGCTTGTATTATAGGGCTAAATAACCAATTAAAACCGACTTTCAACTGATGATTTAATGTAGGTAAACGATACAGATAAGCGAGACGACGGGCTAAATACGCAAAAGAACCGTCTAATTGCACACCTAAACCTGTCAGGGTGGCGTTATCTACTCCCAAAGCCATCATTTCACCTAAGGGTTGATAGCGGAAGGGAAGAAGAGGACGATTGGTAATAGTAGCCCAAATGTTCCAGGCGGTATAATCGGCTTGTTGAAATGCAACTTGGGCTGTTGCGGGGACTTGTTTTCCTTCTGCGTCGAGACAGTCTGCTAAATCTCCTAACGCGAAGATTTCAGGATGTTCCAGAACTTGTAATTGGGGTGTGGTGGTAATTTGTCCGCGCTGATTTTGCTTGAGGGGTAAACTTTTCACCACTGGGGAAACCTTTGTTCCTATTGTCCAAATTACCAAATCTACGGGAATGGTGTCTACTTGACTTTTATACTCCAAAGAGATACTATTTTTCTCAATGGCGACTACTTTGGTTTCTAAGTCAATAAATACGCCTTTGCTATCTAAGGCTTTTTTAGCGGCTTCACGGTTAAATTCTGGAGAAGTTCGTAAAATTTGATCACCGATTTCAATCAGGCGAAAACGTCCCTTTTGGCCAATTCTATCTGCTAATTTACAAGCTAATTCTACCCCACTGTAACCCCCACCAACTATGGCGACACGAATTTTTTCTAGGTTTTTTGCTTCTAAAATTCGCAGCCGTTCTTCCAATCGGTAAGCATCAGTAATAGTACGGAATGGGTAGGCATTGTCAGTAGCACCAGGAACTAAATCTAAAAGGGTTTCGCCACCTAATGCTAATACTAAGCGGTCATAATTGAGTTCTGATTGATTTGCTAATTGGACTGTTTGCTGGTTAATATCTATGGCGGAAACAGTGGATTGGTAAAATTGAATACCTGTTCCTTCGAGTAATTCAGAGTAAGGTGGGGCTATTTCCCAAGTTTGGAGTTCTCTGGTCAGGAGTTCGTAAAGTAGGGGAGAAAAGACAAAGCGATCGCTTTGATCTACTAAAATAATTTCAGGTTTTGGTGTAGATTCCCAGGGTAATTGGCTTAAGCGTAGCGCGGTATAGAGGCCACCAAAGCCACCACCGAGTATACAAATTTTTGTAGTTGATTGAGTCATAATTTTTTTAGCAACTAAATTCCAGTCAGATATTTATTTTAGTGTAACGATTTATTGCGTTCTCTTGCCATTAGCCAACAATCCTGATATTTACCTTCATGTAGATGATGACCTGATAAAAGCTTGACTTTGACAAAACCACATTTTTCATAACAGCGAATAGCGCGGAAATTTTTCACATTAGGATCAATAACGATTTTAGCAGCTTTTAGGCGATTAAAAAGATAATTTATAGCAGATAAAAGGACTTTTGTACCAATTCCCTGATTCCAATATTGAGTTTCACCAATAAATAAGTCAATACCATAAACATTATTAGTGTTTTCTAGACAATACATTTGTTTAATATTTTCTGATAATTTATTTAAATCATAATATTGTAAATAGCCAATTTGCAAATTTTGATATGAGAAAATACAGGGAATTAAAGGTTCTTCTCCTTTAATTCTAGTTTGATAGGTTGCGATAACTTTTTCTAAATCAAAAGGATCATCTCTACCACCATAAAATTGTAATACTTTTTCATCACTACGCCATTTTTCCATTAATTGGTAATCATAGATATCATCTTTCATGGGACGAATAGTAATTTGGTCTTTGGTGATTAACATGAAAATTAAATACTTCTCATTATAAACTACATAGTCGCTAGTACAAATTCTCCTTCATTAACAGAGTTATTTATTGATATATCATAAACCAACCCTGTTTTCTCGGCATAAATATGAATAGTTGCGGGTAATTCAGCGATTTTATTGAAAGTGAGAACCTCATATAATAAATCTCCCTGATTAACTAAAGTACCTAATTTAGCTTTAGATAAAATCATTCCTCCTACAGGACTCCAGTATTTTTTAATTTGACTGAGTGAACGAAAACTGATTTGATGGGATTTAGTTTCTGGTTGGGTTAAAGCCTGTATTTCTAAAATGCCTTTTTGAGTTAAATAATTTTTAATTCCGCGCACTCCTTTAGATACTGAATCTGGATTCATTTGCATTCCAGTTCCTAATTCTAAAGTCCATGCTTCTATATCAAATCTGATTTTTTTGCCGGTTAATTTTAACAAAGCATCCTCTAAAGCCAACCAAGGTTTGATAAATGATTCATCAAAAGCATCACCATCATATTCATCAAATAGAATACCATAATCAAGGAGAAATAACTTAGCACTATCTTCTCGATTTCGGAAACAATAAAGATATTCTATTCCTTCTCCAGTGTGACTATGTAAATCAATTACGTAGTCTGCATCTAAATAAAGAGATTGCAACTTATAGCGATATTTATCAGTTAGTTGTACACTACTAGGGGAATTTATTGTTTCTAAAAGACTATCAAAACTAGATTTAATTTTTTGAAAGAAATTAGACTTAATAGTATCTATATCTAAATCAATTTGAGTACAGGCAAATTCTTCTATATGATCATGTTCTTTTTCATAATCCCAAAAAATTCTATTCCAATTTTTACTATCATAAATATTGAATCTACCAGTGGAAAAGTGATGATTTCGCTGGTTAACAGCCAAAGGATTACAAACAGGAACAAGCCAAATTTCTCCTATTAGCTGAGTATTGTCTAGTGTGATTAAGAAATCAATAAGTTGATAAATAACAGCATTACCGACAATTTCTGCACCATGTAAATTAGATTGTATATATACCTTTTTACCTGATTTAGCACCAAAAAACTTATATATCTGGAGAGAAAGAAAGTCACCAGAAGCAAGTTGAAAAAGAGGAATTGTGGAAACAATGGGAATCATAAATAAAATCCAATAGTCGCTAAAAAACTTATTTTAATTATGTCAACACCCCTTCAGATTTAATCAGGACTTACGCAAAATATCTCTCAAATCCTAATTTCTCCGTGACCTCTGTGCCTGGAGTGGTTCGTTATTTCATGAATCTTGCGTAAGTCCTATTAATTTTATATTTTGACCCAGTTTAAATGCTGAAGGGGTGAGTGAACCTAGACAAAACCTATCTTGTCAATAACCGCCGTCGTAAATTGTCTAAAGACGCATTGGCACTAACATAACGAATTAAAGAGCGTCCGCGAATCGCTCCCAAACGATGTTCAAAACTTATGACTTGATCTCCAGGACCTGCTAACCCGATGTATACTAAACCCACTGGTTTGTCTTCTGTCCCTCCAGTCGGTCCAGCAATTCCCGTAATACTTAACCCCCAAGTAGTTGAAAGACGATTTTTAATACCAATAGCCATTTGTTCGGCTACAGTCGCACTCACAGCGCCAAATTTATCTAAATCTTCTGGGTTGACTCCTAATAATCCAACTTTTACTGAATTATCATAAGCAATTACACCACCCCAAAAGTAATCAGAACTACCAGGAATTTCTGTTAACATTTGCCCTAGTCCGCCACCAGTGCAAGATTCTGCTACTGATAGTGTTTCCTGGGAAGACCGTAACAAATTACCAACTACGGAAGCCAAAGTGTCATCATCAGCACCGTAATAATCTAAGCCAGCAATTTCTATCAGTTGTTTTTCCACTGGTACAATTAAAGCCTGGGCTGCTGTTGGGTCGGTGGCTTTAGCGGAAATTCTTAATCTGACTTCTCCCTTGCCTGCATAGGGCGCTACTGTGGGATTAGTTAGGTCAAAGTAAGCAGCCACTTTTTCGGCTAAAGCTGATTCTCCAATGCCCCAAAACCTTAAACTGCGGCTGTAAATAATTTCTTTTCCCCAACCTTGACTTTTAAGAAAAGGTACGGCTGTTTCTGACCACATTCGATACATTTCACTGGGAACACCGGGGAATGTAAAAATAGTTAATCCAGTGTGAGGTTGCCAAATAATACCAGGTGCTGTGCCAGTGGGGTTAGGTAGAATTTCCGCACCTTGGGGAATTAAGGCCTGTTTGCGATTATTGGGAGACATGACTCGTCCCCGTTGAGCAAATTTCTCTGCTATATCTTCGACGATATCGGCTCGTTCTACTAAAGGAGCGCCAAAAAAATCAGCGATAGTTTCACAGGTGAGATCATCGGGTGTCGGTCCTAAACCACCTGTAAAAATGAGAATTTGCACTCTAGAAGCAGCAATTTCGATAACTTGCTTGAGTCTATCTGGATTATCCCCTACTACTGTTTGATAGTAGTGGGGAATGCCTAGTTTTGCTAATTCTTGAGCAAGATATTGGGCGTTGCTATTCAGAATATCTCCTAGTAGCATTTCTGTACCAACACAAATAATTTCTGCACTCATGATAGTTCTTGATGATGTGAATAAACTTAAGTAAGTATTTGATCTAACTGGAAATTTGTAGCGGCGTGAATGGCGGTTAAAATTGCATTGTTGATAGCTAAATCCTTTGTTGATAAGATAATATTTTCTGACATGGTACGTTGAGCAATGACAGCACAAACAGCCGCCGCCACAAAATTATATACACCTGCCATTTTAAATAACATTCCCGATTCCATTTCATAATTGAAAATATTTAATCGGCGATATTCTTCAGTAATTCTCTCAAGAGAACGTATTAAATAGGGATTAGCTGAATTAGTCCGTTCTTGTCCTTCATAAAAGGTATCAACTGAGGCGGTAATTCCCAAATGATGCTCAATTTTTAATTCTTGTGCTGCTTTGACTAAAGCCACGGTCAAGAAAGGATCTGCTATGGCTGGATACTCTACAGGTGCGATATCATTAGCTGCTCCTTGACGACACAAAGCCCCCTTACTAATAACAATACTCCCTACGGATATATGGGGTTGAATTGAGCCACAAGTACCAATACGAATTATTTGTCGAATACCTACTTGCACTAATTCATTAACTACAATACTCAAGGAAGGCGCACCCATTCCACTAGTAGCAGATAAAATCTTTTTTCCATTGGGTAAATAGCCTAAATAGCTATGGAGTCCACGATTTTCTGATAATATACGTACGTCCTGTAAATAGGTTTGGGCGATGAAATTAGCCCGCTGGGGATCACCTGATAATAAAGCAATTTCGGGAGGAAATTTGCCTAAATCTTCTTGGCTAAAACCGATATGATATAGCATTTTATTATCCATATTTTTGGAGGTTTTTTACTGCATTCTATCAATTGTCCGATATTGAATTGCTTCTGCTACATGGTGGGGTTTAAGATTTTCATCTCCTGCTAAATCTGCTATAGTGCGTGCTACTTTTAAAATGCGATCGCTTGCTCTTGCGGATAAACCTAATTTCCTAATTGCAGCTTCTAATAAATTACGACTAGGATCATCTAATTTACACCATTTTTGCAGATGACGACTTTGCATTTGGGCATTACATTGTAAATTTCCTTCTTCTTGAAAGCGAATTAGAGAAAGTTCTCTGGCTTTTTCGACTCTTTGGGCTACAGATTTTGATGTTTCTCCTGTTGGTTGTTGGGTTATTTCCTCTGGTTTCAAACGATTTACTGCGACTTGTAAATCAATTCTATCCATTAATGGTCCAGACAATTTTGCCCAGTATTGTTCTCGTTGTCGAGGTGAACAAGTACAGGCTTGAATTGTATCACCATAATAACCACAAGGACAGGGATTTGTACTAGCTACTAATGTAAATTGAGCGGGAAAAGTGACAGATTGCTTAGTTCTAGAAATTGTCACATAACCATCTTCTAAAGGTTGACGTAAAAACTCTAAAACGTCTCTTTTAAATTCGGTTAATTCATCTAGAAAAAGTACACCTCTATGGGATAATGAAATTTCACCAGGACGGGGAAAAGTACCACCACCAACTAAGGAAGGACCAGAGGCAGAATGGTGGGGACTTCTAAAAGGACGATCTTTTACTAAAGAACCACGATTTTTTAATAATCCAGCTACAGAATGAATGCGTGTAACTTCTAAGGATTCGGAAAAACTTAAAGGTGGTAAAATTCCCGATAAGCGCCTCGCTAACATTGTTTTTCCACTTCCAGGTGGTCCAACAAAAATCAAATTATGTCCTCCGGCTGCGGCAATTTCTAAGGCTCTTCTAGCATGAGCTTGTCCTTTGACATCTTGTAAATCTGCTAAATTTAAAGATGTTTCTGAGGAGATTTCTAGGCTTTGCTTAAACTGTACAGGTTTGTAATTTTTGGGATGATTTAATAAGTCTACTACATCAGCAATATGTTGGCAACCATAAACTGATAAACCTTCAACAACAGCCGCCTCTTGAGCATTATCAACGGGAACAATAATACCGGAAATTCCCATTTTTTTTGCCGTTGCAGCAATAGGTAAAACACCAGCAACAGGACGCAAACTACCATCTAAAGAAACTTCTCCTAAGAATAAAAAATCTCCTAACAAATCAGCGTTAACCTGTTCAGAAGCTGCTAAAATTCCTATACTAATTGGTAAATCAAAAGCAGGTCCTTCCTTTCGTAAATCCGCCGGAGTTAGGTTAATGACAATTTTCCGCATGGGAAAGGCAAAACCGGCATTTTTTAAGGTGGCTTTTACTCGTTCTTTAGATTCTTGAATGGCTGAATCTGGTAAACCTAAAATCACAATTCCCGGTAAACCCCCAGAAACATCAACTTCCACTCCCACCTTAACCGCGTCAATTCCAACAATAGATGCACTCCAAACTCTAGCCAGCATTTTTTACATATCAATAAACTTTATCAATATCAAAGCAGATTTTTAGGTAAATTAACAATGGGTGAAATCACTTAATAAGATTGTTAATATAACAATAGCACATAAAGATACAGATGGCTTATGGTTCAAGCATCAACAAAATTATTAACCTGTGGAGAATTTATCTATGGTAACAACCCCCGCTATGAACTTGCACAGGGAGAAGTGATTGACATCGAACCAACTGGACCACGTGAAGTCGTTGGTGGTAAACTGGCAATTAAACTGGGTATTGCTATTATTCATGGTGAACTTCCCTGGTTTATACCGCGCACCAGTCCAATTTGTCCTTTTGCAGAAACAGCAAAAATATCGGTTAGGTGAGTTTATTAAATTGACTCTTTTACCTTCGCTGCAACTGGGTTTAGATAATATTATGCTGCGAAATTGTATAACTTTTAGTTAGGATATTCTAAATATGAGAAAAATAATTTTTTTTAATATCGCTTGGATGAAATATTATCAAGGAGTGACTAGGGAAGACGCGCCTAAAAACGGTGGCAACTTTATTGAGCAAAATGAGTATGGCCATGAAATTTTTAATTTTCTAACGTTCAATGATTGTATGTATGGTTATGTTCAACCTAGCGGTACAGGTAACTATTTAGAACGTCAAATCAACATTGACAGGTTAAATGCACCAAAACAAGATTTAGTTGATGATATTTTATCTGTTTGGGTAGCAAAAAATCCAGAGAAAGGTGGTACTTGGGTGATAGGTTGGTATGAAAATTCAACTGTTTATCGAAATTATCAGGAAGCACCGCCTAACTCTAATAGAATTTTTAAAAATACCAATTTTGGTTATCGTGTTACAGCAAAATCAGAAGGTTGTGTATGCTTACCTTTTGAGAAAAGAACCCTACAAGTTCCCAGAGGAAAACAAGTTGAAGGTGGTATAGGACAGTCAAATATTTGGTATGCAGATAGCCAACAAAAAAAGATTTTAGAGTTTCGTCAAGAAGTAGAAAATTTAATCCAACAGCATTGCAATTCAGACACCACAAAACTAAATACAATTCAGCAGGAACTTGATCAAGATTTTTCTAACGCTATCAATTTAGAAGACGCAAGAGAGCGAATTTTAACATCTATAGTTCGTCGTCAAGGACAATCTCAATTTCGGCAAAAACTTCTCCAAGCCTACAAAGGTAAATGTGTTATTTCTGGTTGTAATGTAGAAGAAGCTTTAGAAGCAGCACACATTACTCCCTATTTTGGAGAACAAACAAATGTTACTTCTAATGGATTATTGTTAAGATCCGATCTGCATACTCTATTTGATCTGAGGCTAATTACTCTTGATCCAAAAACTAAGCAAGTTTTAATTGCACCTAAATTAATGCAAACACAATATCAGGAATTTTTTCAAAAGGAAATTACACTTCCTGAAAACCAGACTGATATACCTGATGAAAAGGCATTAGCAAAACACTATACAGAATGTCAATGGACAAAATCAAAATAAAATCATCCATAGAGGCACAATATCAAGCCAGACTTGAGGATAAAGATAAAGTCATTAATTAGTTAATTTCTAGAGGTAAAGTTTCTATTTATTATCAAGGTAATTCCCAATTTGCAAGAGCAATTGTGGATGATCAAACGGTCAATGCTCAACAAATAGGCAGGGAGACACAGAATTAGGTAAAATAAATATAAACTTTAGATATTTTTAACCTAATTCTGTTACAAAGTAATTTACAAAGCTACAACTAACTATCACAAATTTTCTATCACAAGTCTTAACTCCTCTAACCTGTCAACGGTGAGAATCGAGCGTTGAATTGTTTTTAGCGTCTCAAGATCAGATATTTCTGATATTTTCGGCATGAATTTTAATCCTTCATTGCCAAATTTTACTTCTAAACATAACTCAATGCTAGAGAGTCTGTCTTTTCTTTCTCCTTGTTGTTCACCTTGTTGCATTCCCTGTTGCATTCCCTGTTGCATTCCCTGTTGCATTCCTTGTTGCAATATTTCCTGATACCAAGGTGATTCCCGTAAAACTGTCATATCCCACCTCATAATTTCTTGAACTAAGGAACTATCTAACACAAACGTAGCAAAAAAAGCGAGAACTGTTTCTAATTGATTTAATTGTTCATCAGCTTGCAATAAACGCAATGCTTCCCGAATTATAGATTCATCTTCACCACCTTTGAGAATCGGTACAAAAGGCAATAGAGACGTTAAAGGTCGTTCTAAGGCAATTTTAACATCTACTTCCCACAGGTTAATTACACGGTAATCTTGACGCACTTTTAACCCCGCAAGATTAGACTCATATCGGGTTGGGATTTCAGCATCACCTGTCTTTAGAATGTTAATTAATACAGGATATATGGGTAATTTATATTTTTCTTCAGCTAATCCTGTATAAGCTCGCATTCTTCGCGGCATTTCTGGTTTATATCGCAATTGTAATTCATTGAGAACCAGAAAATTTCCGTACTCTTTACTTTTAGCGCGGATAAGTACATCACTTTCTCTACTAATCCATTGAAACTCAGAATTGAGAATTTCCCCAGCAACCACATCCGGGATTTGTGTTACCCATTTAACCCAATTGTTGGGTGCGAGGCTAATTAAGCGTTTGGTACTAACATCAGCAGGTTTGGACATAGAGCTATAAATAGATGCACTGACTAAATAACAGCTTAACTTTTGATCGTCTATTCTAACCATCGCTTAAAATCTTGAGCAGATGAGTAAGTAAAACTGCATGAGTCAGAACACAGAAACGATTTTCAGTAAAATCATTCGTAAAGAAATTCCCGCGCATATTGTTTATGAAGACGATTTAGCCCTGGCCTTTACAGATGTTAACCCCCAAGCACCAGTTCACATCCTTGTTATCCCCAAAAAACCCATAGTTAACCTAGCCACTGCTGAACCTGAAGATCAAGCTCTCTTGGGACATCTTCTATTAATAGTGCAAAAGGTGGCAGCACAAGCCGGACTAGAAAACGGTTATCGAGTAGTTATGAATACTGGTGTTGATGGCGGTCAAACAGTCCATCATCTCCATATACATATACTAGGCGGTCGTTCTATGTCTTGGCCTCCTGGTTGATTTTTACATCCAAAATAGTCCAAAACTCCTGTGGGGTGGGCATCCTGCCCGCCCAATTATGACAATAGCTGCTGTAAATCCCATTATTTTAGGAAAACTTCTAAAATAGTCCAAAACTTCTGTGGGGTGGGCATCCTGCCCGCCCAATTATGACAATAACTCCTGTAAATTCCATCATTTTACGAAAACTTCTAAAATAGTCCAGAACTTCTGTGGGGTGGGCATCCTGCCCGCCCAATTATGACAATAGCTGCTGTAAATTCCATCATTTTAGGAAAACTTCTAAAAATAGTCCAAAACTTCTGTGGGGTGGGCATCCTGCCCGCCCAATTATGACAATAGCTGCTGTAAATTTCATCATATCAGAAAAACTAATGATTTTCATAACTAATACTTACTTTAAATATCTTTACAAATTGAAACATAAGGCTTAATATAAATTCATGAGGTAGAAACACCTACCAAAACATACATAACTCAAACGCCATTATAAACACATGACCACAACATTACAGCAGCGCCAAAGCGCTAACGTATGGGAC
>NZ_KE384596.1:69648-69858 GCF_000426905.1 Dolichospermum circinale AWQC131C | reverse complement strand
CGCTTTTGCGAGTGGATTACCAGCACAGATAACCGCCTATACATCGGTTGGTTCGGAGTATTAATGATCCCTACTCTCTTGAGTGCGATCGCTTGCTTTACTATCGCTTTCATTGCAGCACCTCCCGTTGACATTGACGGTATCCGTGAGCCAGTTGCAGGTTCTTTACTATACGGAAATAACATTATTTCTGGTGCAGTAGTTCCTTCT
>NZ_KE384596.1:69421-69638 GCF_000426905.1 Dolichospermum circinale AWQC131C | reverse complement strand
TATCGGTTTACACTTCTACCCAATTTGGGAAGCAGCTTCTTTAGATGAGTGGTTGTATAACGGTGGTCCTTACCAGTTAGTAGTATTCCACTTCTTGATAGGCGTATTCTGCTACCTCGGTCGTGAATGGGAACTTTCTTACCGCTTAGGAATGCGTCCTTGGATTTGCCTAGCTTTCTCTGCTCCTGTAGCAGCAGCTACCGCAGTATTCTTGATT
>NZ_KE384596.1:62397-69092 GCF_000426905.1 Dolichospermum circinale AWQC131C | reverse complement strand
AGTAGTTGGTATCTGGTTCACAGCTTTGGGTGTAAGCACAATGGCGTTCAACTTGAACGGATTCAACTTCAACCAGTCCGTAATTGATTCTCAAGGTCGTGTGATTTCTACATGGGCTGACGTAATCAACCGCGCTAACTTAGGTATGGAAGTAATGCACGAGCGTAATGCTCACAACTTCCCTCTAGATTTGGCTGCTGCTGATGTTGCTCCTGTTGCTTTAAGCGCTCCTGCAATCAACGGTTAATAACTAGAGTCTAGTTAAATAAAAAAGCTACCCTTGAGGGTAGCTTTTTTTGTGTTCACTTTTCACATTCGCGTTTAGTCACATAATGACGATAGCGAAACATGACTTCTAACTGTGCTTGTACTAACCAACCACTCATAAATTCCACTCCATTACCCCCAGGCATGGCATAGGTGATATGATCAGTTAATCTAGTTTTGCCATTTTCCTCCGTAAATTCATGACGATGTATCCAGGAATCAAAAGGTCCAGATATTTGTTTATCGCTAAACAGACGATATTTTTCATAGTCTGTGTGACGTGCTAACCAAGTTAAGGGTAAAATGCCCAGAAAAAGACGAAATTCTGTAATTGCACCGGCTTCTAGTCCTCCCTCACGTCTGACTACTTGTACAGGTTGCCAAGGTGGGGTGAGTAATTGTATTATGTCTGGCCTTTCATGAAATTTCCAAACTACTTCTACTGGTGCGTTAATGATTGAGGAATGTTTAAAGTGCAACATGAACAAAAACCTAAAATTTAGCCTGTAGCCTAAACTGCTGAAAATAACGAAAATAGATGGTTATTGTGGCTCTAAATTCATTAAAATATCAGAGAATGCTCAGAATATCTTATACTGCGATCGCTAATTGTAAAGTGAAAAAATCTTTGATAAATTTTTTTGATAAATTTCTTTAATTTTCTGGGCTAAATATCCATTTTTTATATGATAGTGGAGTTTGAGAAGTAATATTGATAGCGCATATTACAGTAAATTTCATTTGCATGAGCTATAATTTTAGCGGGCAAGATGCCCGCACCACAAGATTTTTATCATTAAGATTTTTATCATTAATATCTGTACCTCATAATATAGGATAATTAAGTTTACCATTAGCTCAGGTATTTATTTCTGAGCTTTTTTAATGGATGGTAAAAATTTGCTGTAAATATACTGGTATGAAATTTTTTCTAAAAATGCTCATAAAATTGACAGAATTATCAGCGATAGTTTAGTAATATTAGAAATAATCTAGATATAAAGGATAATATTGCCAATATTTATTAATATCGGGTAATTAGCTGAATAAAATTATTTACCAATCTGATCATTTAGATTTCATTTCATCAAAAAGCTAAAATACTCCAGAATTAAGTCAGCAATTTAGTAAATGATTTACTCCAAGTATCATAGCGATTTATAGTAAATTATGAAATGGCAGTTATTGACACATAAACAGCGACAGATAAACCAAGCATTTACTATAGCAATGCTTACCATTGTTAGTGGGATAATTTGCATTTCTTGTAGTAATAATCAAGATATTTTAGTGACAGAAAGATCAGCAACTACCCCAAATCGAAAGATAGGAAAAACATCCAAATATGCGGAATTTTATATTCAGGGACAAACTCAACATTTTAAAGGTAATTATCAAGCGGCCATTGCTGCCTATAGTACATCAATTAAACTTAATCCTGAATATGCACCAGCATTTAAAGGTCGGGGATTGGTTTATTTTGATACTGGTAATCAAGAGGGAGCGATCGCCGATTATAATCAGGTATTACGTTTAAATGCCAATGATGCGGAAGCTTACAATAATCGTGGTAATGTTTTTTCATCTATTGGGGATTATATAAGAGCGATCGCAGATTATAATCAAGCTATTAGCATCAAGCCTAAATCCGCCGAATTTTACAACAATCGAGGTAATGCTCGTGCAAACCAAGGTGATAAAAACGGGGCTTTAGAGGACTATACTCAAGCAATTCGGATCAATCAGGAATATGCTGTAGCTTATAACAATCGTGGTAATGCTTACGCAGCCAGGGGAGAACAGCAAAAAGCAATATCTGATTATAATGAAGCAATTCGTATTAATCCTAATCTTGGTTCTGCTTTTAATAATCGAGGTAACGCCTATGCCGCAATTGGAGATAAAAGGGGGGCATTAAAAGACCTACAACGGGCAGCAGCTATCTTTGATAAAGAAGGAAATAAGGACTTGTATCAACAAGCAATGAAGAACATTGAAGAATTGGGACGATAATTGAGATTTCAGGACTTACGTAAAACAGCACAAAATTAGAGATAATTCATATTTTTCTTGCATAAATAAACAGATACCCGACTTACTTAAAGAGTCGGGTGTCTAAAAATTTAGACGCTTCAAGCAAAGCGAATTTTTAGATAATCATCTTCCATTTTTGCTCCTGCTGGTTGC
This sequence comes from Dolichospermum circinale AWQC131C, assembly GCF_000426905.1. Classification (NCBI taxonomy): domain Bacteria; kingdom Bacillati; phylum Cyanobacteriota; class Cyanophyceae; order Nostocales; family Aphanizomenonaceae; genus Dolichospermum; species Dolichospermum circinale. The sequence goes on along the minus strand of NZ_KE384596.1, from coordinate 66,638 downwards.
AGTGCGGCTAAAGCTTGAGGTAATACCAAATTACGGCGATGATTACCAATAGTGATGTTTAATTCATCTCCGGTTTTTTTCAGTTGAATTTGACTTTTAGGGATGTTGGGTAAATACAATTCTAGACTGTATTGGTTTTTGTCTTGAACAACTTTGATTGTAGTTTCCTGATAATAAACTTGAGTCGGATCTTCATCTTTGTAAAGAGTTTCTTTCAACCTTTCCAAAGCTGGTAAACCACACAATTCTTCAGAGTATAGAGGTACTTCTTTGACTGGAAGAGGTAAGAAATTATCATGAATTTCTTGACGGTATTGTTCTTGATTTTCCTTCCACCGTTGGAAAAAAGGATCTGTTACTTCTTGGGGAATAATTCGGTTAGCAATTACTAAATCTGTGGCTACATTATACAAACTTAGATAGGCGTGAGCGCGAAGAGATTCTTTAATTACCATTTTTTCAGGATTCGTCACTAGACGCACAGAGGTTTGAGTATTGTCAGTTAAAACTTTTTCCAAAGCTTCAATTTGCTCATAAAATTCATAGGGTGCGTCCATTACCTCTTTATCTGGTAAAGAAAAACCAACAATGGGTCTAAAAATAGGTTCTACAAGTGGTCTGAGGGCAACGGAAATATTTTGGAAGGGTTTGTAAAAACGACGCATATACCAACCACCAACTTCCGGCAAACTTAACAGTCGTAATGCTGTACCAGTGGGGGCGGAGTCAATAATTAAAACATCATATTCTCCTTCATCATAATGACGTTTCATTCTCACCAAGCCGAAAATTTCATCCATGCCCGGTAAAATTGCCAATTCTTCCGCTTGTATTCCGTCTAAACCCCTGGCTTGTAAAACTTGGGTGATATAGCGTTTCACAGCCCCCCAATTACCTTCTAATTCTTGCAGTGCGTCTAATTCCGCACCCCACAAATTAGGACGCACGAGACGGGCATCATGTCCTAATTCTATATCAAAGCTGTCGGCCAGGGAGTGGGCAGGGTCTGTACTTAAAACCAATGTCCGATAGCCCAGTTCTGCACAACGGAGTCCAGTGGCTGCGGCCACGGAGGTTTTACCCACGCCACCTTTCCCTGTCATTAAAATTACTCGCATCAATGATTCCTTACTGCCTGAAGTTTATTTACATTTATTTACATTATGATGGTTTTTTCAAAGAAATGAAATGCTGCTTAATTACATCTAAACGAGAGCAGTACCAATAGTCAATATGAGAAACAATTAAACCGTCAGCATTCAAACGTAATTCACTCCAGCCAGAAACGGAAATATAAGGCTTCCAAGGTAGGGGAGAATTCCAACTCATAGTCCATTCAGTTTTAATAATTTCTGCCTGAGATTGGATGTTATGTAAATCCAGTTTAAGATTGAGGAAAAAAGTCTGAATGAATTTAATCATCCATTTATAAAGTTCCAGTCCGCGAAACTTAAAAACAGCATCTTGAAAATAAACATCTTGGGCATAAATGCTGTAGGTTTGATTGACAGGAAATCTTTGATAATCAGCTTTGAGGGTTTCTATAATATCCATAAATTTTGTGCTGGTGTTGATCATATTTCGGTTTTTTTCCGTTCACCTACTTACTTATTACTTGTTGATGAAATTACCGATTACAGACTGTAGTTTTACTCTAGCATAATCTCTTTCTTCCACAGGTAAACGGGATAAAGCAAATTCAAAATCGTCCAGTTTCTCCGTAATAGCATTAACCAGTTCTTTTTGACCTTCTGCGATACTAAATCCAGATTTTTCTAAATCAATTTTTCCATTCCCTAAAGTTAAACTATTCTGGTTATATTGTTCTGAAGTTTTTAACTCATTTTCTGCTTCAGGGCTGATCATTTCTGATTTAGTGATGTCTATGATCTCCTCAGTTGTATACTCTAAATCAGCTTGTGCGGCTTTTAATAACTGCGCTGCTTCTTTAATCTTTCTATATGCCACTTGTTGCATGATTTTTTTCTGCTCTAAAAGCAAAGATAATTCTTTTTGAGAATCGAATAAAGCTTGTTGCTGCTCTTCGATTTTAGCTACTTGGTTTTTGATTTGAGTTTGGATTTGTGCAAGGGTCATGATCTAGATTCTGGAAATGATGTTTAAAAAATTTTGAAAATTCAAATTCTCTTCTCAACCTTGGTAAATTATTGACAGTCAAAGGGTCAATAATTGCTGGTAATAGACTTGTGTAATCTGCCTTTTTAACTCTTAATTGTTAATTGAGGGTATTTCTAGGAAATAGAAAGAAATAGAAATTCTCAATAGATATTCTATTTCCTTATTACTTCAATTACATTTCCTCCCAAAGACCTTCTAATTGTCGTCTCCAAGCCGCTAAAACCTCCTTTCGTCCTTGGGGATTTTGGTCAATATCTCCTAATAATCCTTCTGCATAAAAACGGTCTAGATTTTGCATAGTAGCTTCTAGAGATTGTCCCTGTTGTTTCGCTGTTTTAATAATTTCGCGGATACGAATTTCCACCAAATTATTAAAAACATCATTGACACCAGTTTGATGTAATGATATCAGACGAGCGATCGCATTAGTAAAATCTGCATTACTCAAAGTGCCACTATTATGCTGGAACACTCCCCACACTACCCCATCATAAACAGCGTAGCGTGTTTCTTGAGTATCATCAAAATTAGCCTCTAAAAACTGGGTGAGAAATGCTGTAGCCTCTTGTAAAGGCATAATTGGCAGTAATACCCGCAACCAAGTGTGATCTTCTGAAAGTAGCACCAATAATCGAAAATCAGTAGTTTCTACTTGCCAAGAACCAGGGGCTATAGATTTTACAACTTCAACGCTAAATAACTCCGTTAATGTACCCGCTATTTCTTCCGGTGTCATAATTATTTGTGAACTTTAGATCTAGGTTAACGCTTTTTGGATAGATGAATTATATTTTTTATCGAACCACGGAGGCACAGAGGACACAGAGGTGGAGTGGCTGGGGATTTTTAGGCTATCTAAATATAAATATCCCTTCCCATTTCTAAAATCCTATTTGCGACTGATTCCATGATAGGATTTACTGATAAACGATTACCTTTTTTTACTACTAATAATTCATCATCTTTAAATTTTGTTTTGAGTGTTGATAGTGAAAGAGGATGATTAAAAACTTCTACAAATTCCACCTTCACAGTTTGCCAACGAGGAGATTCAGGACTTGATTTAGCATCATAATATTTACTGTTAACATCAAATTGTGTCGGGTCATTAATATCTGTTTCAACTATCCGCATTAGGCCAAAAATTCCTGGAGGTTCAGCATTAGAATGATAGAAAAATGCTAAATCCCCCATTTGCATTTGTTTGAGAAAATTACGCGCTTGATAATTACGCACACCGTCCCAAATAGTCTCACCTTCCTGCTGTAAATCAGTAATACTATAAACCGTTGGTTCTGACTTCATTAACCAATAATTAATTCTATTCATCTCATAACAATTAACTCAATATGACCAAAATTCCCTTTCCGTCTCCTTTCTCCGTGTCCTCTGTGCCTCTGTGGTTCGATAAAAACAACCTCAGAGACAAACAGCGACTAACTCGCGGCCAAATTGCCCCAAGCAATATAAGGTAATTTGGCCGCAGTTGCTTTTACCTGTTGAGCATTTGCTACCAACTGTCCGCAAGCGTCCCATGTTCCACTAATAAAGGCGCTTCTTGTGCCTTCACTCATAACAACCGAGGCAGTAAAATCACCAATTTCCACTTGCAATTTTTCCAAATCTATGGTAGTGACTGCTTGAGGATTGGCCATAACTAATTCTTGCAGTTGTTTAACTACCTCTGCTTCAGCCGTTACGCATGGTATCCCCATGGCTACGCAATTACCAAAGAATATCTCCGCAAAGCTTTCACCAATGAGGGCTTTGATTCCCCATTTGGCCAGGGCTTGGGGTGCGTGTTCCCTTGACGAACCACAGCCAAAGTTGCGGTTAACTATGAGGATATTTGCCCCTTGGTATTGGATTTGGTCAAATGGGTGTTCACCGTTTAAGGCTTTTCTGTCGTCCACAAATACCCCCTCTCTTAGGTCGTCAAAGGTAATGGCTTTTAAGTAGCGGGCGGGTATAATTCGGTCGGTATCTATGTCGTTACCAAGCAGGGGAACGGCTTGACTGGATATTTGTTTTACTTCACTTACCATAATTAATTAACCACGAAGGCACGAAGGACACAAAGGAATATCTGGGACTCAATTCTA
>NZ_KE384596.1:0-62276 GCF_000426905.1 Dolichospermum circinale AWQC131C | reverse complement strand
GTTTGGGCGGGCAGGATGCCCACCCCACAAGATTTTTCAGAGTTTGAGAGAGATTTTTTTGGGACTCAATTCTAGTTTGGGCGGGCAGGATGCCCACCCCACAAGATTTTTATTTTATAATAAAGCCCGTACGTCGGCAATTTCCCCTTTTATGGCAGCGGTGGCTACCATTGCGGGACTCATGAGTAGGGTACGACCGGAGGATGATCCTTGTCTACCTTTGAAGTTGCGGTTGGAGGAGGAGGCGCTGATTTGTCTCCCCTGGAGTTTGTCGGGGTTCATGGCTAAACACATGGAACACCCTGGTTCTCTCCATTCAAAACCGGCTTTAACAAAGATTTTATCTAGTCCTTCGGCTTCGGCTTCTTTTTTGACTCTTTCTGAACCGGGGACAACAAAGGCTTTGACTCCCGCTGCAACTTGCCGACCTTGGGCGATTTTGGCGGCTTCTCTTAGGTCGCTGATACGTCCGTTGGTACAGCTACCTATGAAGCAAACATCTATTTTTGTCCCTTGGATGGGTTGTCCGGGATATAGATCCATGTAAGAATATGCTTCTTCGGCTATTAGGCGGTCTTCTTCTAGCAGTTCTGCGGCTGTGGGAATTTTTTCATCTACGCCAATTCCCTGACCTGGTGTAATTCCCCATGTGACTGTGGGGGGGATGGCTTCCGCATTAAATACTACGATATCGTCATATTCGGCATCGGGATTACTACTTAGGGAATGCCACCAATTTAGGGCTTTTTCCCAGTCTGCACCTTTAGGGGCAAAGTCTCTATTTTGTAGATAATCATAAGTAATTTTATCAGGGTTGACGTATCCGCATCGCGCCCCACCCTCGATGGCCATGTTACAAACGGTCATCCTTTCTTCCATGTTCATTTGGGCAAAGGTTGTACCAGCAAATTCATAAGCGTAGCCTACACCCCCTTTAACCCCTAGTGTACGGATAATATGTAATATTACGTCTTTGGCGTAAACTCCGGGTTTTAAGTTACCGTTAACTTCGATTTTGCGGACTTTTAATTTTGATAATGATAGGGTTTGGGAGGCTAAAACGTCTCTAACTTGGCTTGTACCTATACCAAAGGCGATCGCTCCAAACGCGCCATGACTTGACGTATGACTATCACCGCAAGCGATGGTCATTCCCGGTTGAGTTAGTCCCAATTCGGGAGCAATGACATGAACTATACCTTGATTCCCTGAACCAATATTGTAAAATTTTATGTTATGTTCTTGACAATTTTTTTCTAATGCTTGGATCATTTCCTCGGCCATGTTATCCACGAAGGGACGGGCTTGATTTTCGGTGGGAACAATATGATCTACTGTGGCTATGGTTCGCTGCGGAAATAATACTTTTAAATCCCTTCCTTTCAGCATGGAAAAGGCTTGGGGACTGGTAACTTCATGAATAAGATGTAGTCCAATAAATAGTTGTGTTAATCCTGATGGTAGTGTACCAACAGTATGTAAATCCCAAACTTTGTCAAATAGAGTACCCTTGCTCATAGATCAATTTATATTAAAGGAGTCGAATTTTTGATTGTATCAGAAAATAGACTGCTTCAAGATCCTATAAAATTAGATAATTTATTGTTTATTGTGTCAAATTGAATATTGTATCAAATATAGACTGAACAAAGATGCGAATTTTGTTAGTTGAAGATGAACCGGGAATCGCTCAATTTATCAGTCAAGGACTCAAGGAAATGAGTTACGCTGTAGATGTTGCTCACGATGGTGAAGAAGGTAAGCAATATGCGTCCTGTGCTGAATACGATATCATTATCCTAGATATCATGCTCCCCAAGATTAATGGCTTAAAGCTATTAGGAGAATTTCGCAGTCAAAAAATTAAAACTCCAGTTTTATTACTGACAGCACGGGATACTATAGAAGACCGGGTACAAGGATTGGATCAAGGTGCTGATGACTACTTAGTTAAACCTTTTGCATTTTCGGAACTTCTAGCGCGTTTGCGAGCTTTACAACGTCGTCCCCCGCTAAAATTCAATCACATTTTACAAGTTGGGGATTTAACTATGGATGTGGTTAAAAGAGAAGTTAAACGTGGAGGGCGTTTGATTCAATTAAGCGGCTTAGAATTTAAACTTTTAGAATATTTGTTACGTAATTCTCATTCAGTGCTTACCCGTACCCAAATCGGAGAACACGTCTGGGATTTTGACTTCTACAGTGATTCTAATGTGGTTGATGTATATGTCGGCTATCTAAGACGGAAAATAGACCGAGGTTTTGACCAGCCACTACTTCATACAGTCAGAGGAGTAGGATATTGTTTAAAGTCTGATCCTGTGAGTTAATTTTGAGTTAATTTTGAGTTAATTTTTATGTTTTTTTGGAAACCTCATAAGAGTACCATGAGGATACGTCTAACCGCATGGTACATAATACTTTTTGGGCTAAGTATGATATTTTTTGATATTTATTTATATATTCGATTTCAACATAGTTTGCTCAGTCAATTAGATACAACCTTACAGATTGCTGCTGCTGAAGCTTTTATGGAAGTCCTGGAAGTAGACGGTAATCCCACTTTGAGGATCATAAAGCAGTCGGAAAAAATTACTCATCGGTTCGCGGCTGCTGGTTTTGTCGTCCAGTTAGTTTCACCACAAGGTGAAATATGGGGTGGTATTGGTAAATACCAAGATTTACCACGGATGAGAGAAATAAAACCGGGTTATACCAACGTTACTGTAGACAATAAAACCTGGCGAGTTTATACTCAATCCTTGGGTTTATCTCCAACAACAGGTTGGTTGCAGGTCGCCCAATCCCTGAAACCAATTTCTACAGCATCAGAAAACCTGCTGGCTTTGATTCTGTTTAGTTGTCCTTTAATTCTCTTATTTGCAGCATTTGGCGGCTTATTTTTATCTGAACGGGCTTTACGTCCTATTGATCGCATTATCTCTACTGCACAAGCAATTGGTCCAGATGATTTTACTCAACGTATTAACTATCAAGGTTCAGTAGATGAAGTGGGACGATTAGCTGTGACTATAGATAGGATGTTGGATCGGTTACAAGCCGCATTTGAAAATGAAAGACGTTTTACAGCCGATGCCTCCCATGAGTTACGCACACCTCTAACGGTGATTAAAGGGCAAATTGGTGTCACTTTAAGTCGAGGTCGGACTGTGGAAGAATATGAAAGTACCCTGCAACAATTAGAAGGAGAGGTTGATCGCTTAATTCGTCTTGCTAATGGGTTACTTTTCCTCACTCGTTTAGATCAAAGCGAATCCGAATACCAGTTGAGTTTAAATAATTTTGATTTAAGCGATTTACTAGAAGTTTTAATAGAGCAAATTTATCCTTTAGCAGAAGTTAAAAATATTAATATCAGTGCAAGCATAGAACCCTCACTTGACATTACTGGTAACTCTGACCACTTAATTAGCCTGTTTTTAAATTTACTGGATAATGCCATTAAGTACACTCTCCCTGAAGGTAATATTAGGGTTAAAGCATATCTGGAAAAAGAACAGGTAAAAATAAATATTATGAATACAGGTAAAGGAATTGCAGCGACAGATTTACCCCATCTGTTTAAACGATTTTACCGTGCAGAAAGCGATCGCTCTGGGAATAGAGGAGGATCGGGATTAGGATTAGCGATCGCTTATGAAATTGTGCGCTTGCATGGTGGTACAATTCATGTCACAAGTCAGCCTAATCAAATCACAAATTTTACAGTAGAATTGCCATCTTAAAAACTGCAAATCCAATTCTAAGAAAATTCTTAATTATTTCTCATGATTTTCTTAATATTTATCGGGTAACTTAATAAAAGTTGATCAGATTTTGTAATTGTTAGGAAAAGTGAAATAAAATGGATGGTAGTTTAATCCTATTTAACATTCTCAATCCGCCAGTTTTATTCTTCTTTATGGGAATGCTGGCGGTTTTTTGGAAATCTGACTTAGAAATTCCCCAACCTTTACCTAAATTATTTTCTCTTTATTTACTTTTGTCAATTGGGTTTAAAGGGGGACACGAACTAGCAGATAGTGGGATTAACTTACACATAGCACTCACTCTCATAGCTGCTATTGTTATGGCTTCAATCGTGCCAGTATACACCTTTTTTATTCTCAAACTTAAGCTTGATAATTATAACGCAGCCGCGATCGCAGCTACCTACGGTTCTATTAGTGCAGTCACGTTTATTACTGCTAGTTCCTTTTTAGAAAAACTGCATATTTCCTACGGAGGACACATGGTTGCAGCATTAGCCTTAATGGAATCTCCCGCCATTATAGTCGGTTTAATTCTGGTGAGAGTCTTTGCCCCAAAAACAGAAGATGAAAAAGAATTTTCTTGGGGAAAAGTGATGCACGAAGCTTTTTTAAATGGGTCTGTATTTCTCTTAGTTGGTAGTCTGATAGTGGGATTACTAACGGGAGATAAAGGTTGGGAGAAATTACAACCATTTACTCAAGGAATTTTCTATGGTGTGCTGACTTTCTTCTTACTGGATATGGGATTAATTGCTGCAAAAAGAATTAAAGACTTAAGTAAAACAGGTTCTTTCTTGATTGGATTTTCCGTTTTTATTCCCATTATCAATGCCATTATTGGCATTTTGATATCAAAAGTCCTAGGAATGGGAGAAGGAAATGGCCTTTTATTCGCGGTTTTATGTGCAAGTGCTTCTTATATTGCTGTTCCAGCAGCCATGAGATTAACAGTTCCCGAAGCTAACCCCAGTCTCTATGTTTCTATGGCTTTAGCTTTAACATTTCCCTTCAATATTATTGTCGGTATTCCTCTGTATTTACAAATCATTAAATTGCTTGGTGTATAGTTCAATTTTCCAGTTTTTTCATCAAAAATCCATGGTTATAACATCCAAAATAAGTATCAGTTATGCCAACTGTTAACCGAGTAGAAATCATTACTAGCACCCTGGAAATTCCCGAATTATCAAAGATTCTGGACTCAGACAAAGTGGCTGGATATACATTGATAGAAAACCTTTCTGGTAAAGGAGACAGAGGTTCTTGTTACAACGATTTAGGTCGAGAATTTAGCAACAGTTATATTTCAGCTATTTGCAAAAATCAGGAACAATTCATCTACTTAATAGATAGTATTCTACCTATCTTAAAAACCATTGGTGGTTTATGTTTAGTCACTCAAACTGAGTCAATTGGATCAGATCAAACTTCCGAAAAAATAGATTTAGTCAGCGATATCATGCAAGAAGTCAAAAAAATAGAGATTATCATAGATACCTCCTGGGTTGAAGAGACTACCAAAATTTTAGATAGTGTTGCAGTCTCTGGATACACAATTATTAAAGATATCTCTGGTAAGGGTGATAGAGGTTCATCTTGTCCCGATATCGGCTGTTCATTTAGCAATAGTTATATTATAACAGTCTGTACAAATGAAAGACAATTAAACAGTTTAGTACAGAAAATTACTCCTCTGCTAAAGAAATTGGGAGGTGTTTTTTTAGTGACTGAAGCTAAATGGGTTAATCATTAAATCTTAGCAACTGCTATGATATTGCAGCTATTAGGTCAAGAACAAAAGTAAAATAACCATGAATTCCACAATGCCAATTAAAAGAATCCTGAAAGGGCTTAACGAATTTCAGACAAACTATTTTACTATTCATCAGGAAATGTTTCGTCAGTTATCTGAAGGACAAACCCCTGAAATTCTCTTTATAACCTGTTCTGATTCTCGTATTGATCCAAATTTATTAACACAAACCAAACCGGGAGAGCTTTTTATTATCCGCAATTTGGGTAATATTATTCCCACCCATGGTAGTCATAATAGTAGCGAAGGTGCGGGAATTGAATATGCTGTTTCTGCCTTAAACATTAAACATATTATTGTTTGTGGTCATTCTCACTGCGGTAGTATGAAGGCACTCCTACAATTAAATAGTTTACCTGATGAGATGCCTTTAGTTTACGACTGGTTAAAAAGTCATGCAGAGTCTACTCGTCGTCTTTTACGAGAAAACTATCAGGAATATGATGGAGAGACGCTTTTAAAAATAGCTGTGGAAGAGAATGTTTTAACCCAAATTGAAAATTTAGAAACCTATCCCGTAATTCGTTCTAAATTACACGGTGGTAAACTCTCTCTTCATGCTTGGGTTTATCAAATAGAAACCGGGAAAATCGTTGCTTATGATGCTAATAATCGTAAATTTGTTACTCTTGCTTCTGACTCTTTTCCTGTTCCCGACCCTTTAGCTTGTTTACAATCTGGGTAATCGCTTATAAAATGTAAAAATGTATATTTTTGTAGGTAGATAAATAATAAACATCTCCGAAAATTAAATATGCGTGATTTACAAACCTTGTAGAGACGTTCCATGGGTAGGGATTCTCGGCTCTACAATCTTTACCGGAGATGTCTAATAATCCTCTATTCTTGAGGGGGGGTGATTCTATATTATATTGTTATCTACCTACTTTTTGACGAAATAGGACATCTACCGGAAATATGAAAAACTACAGTAGCAACACTCAAAAATATGAATGAGTAAAGAGTCTTCACAGGTAACTTGAAACAAGGACTTAAATAGGCATTCTTGGAGGTGCTGTTTTCCAGATTAAATCAATTTCTTCTGCTGTGAGTTGATAAGCTTGATTAATTAAATCAGAAAGACGCTGCTCTAATTTTACAGCTTCGTTTTTGCGGCTGTTAATTTCGGGAACATAATCATTATATGCTTGACGTAAAGCTGTAAAAGCTGGTATACTTAACGGGTCTGAAGATTTTTTGGCGTTTTTTTGTTTGGGTATTCTTTTTCTCACTTCCTCTACAAATTCTGGAAATTCCCAAGTAGCAAAATCTTCTAATTTATTGCCCAGTTTCTCAATTTTGTATTCTATTTGCAACCAGTCGAGAACATCTTGATAAACTTGTCCGTTGATTTTGGTAATTTCAATTAACCGCGTGACAATTGCTTCTACTTCTGCGCGAGTTTCTTCTGTGGGTTGGGCAATAGGTAGGGTTTCCATTAAATAACCCATTGGACTAATAGCGTCAGAAAGCATTTTTGTAAAAACACGCTGACCATACCACCAAATAAGAGGTGAATTAAGTAATCCTAAAATAAATAAATCTTGAGTGGGAAGAATGAAAGTTTTATCATTGCCAAATACTCCAGAATTATCAAGTGCATAAAGTGGAAAAGTTTGAATAACTTGATAAATGATTTTTGGTTGTTCAAAAAGATGATAAAATGTCGGTGATGCCTGTAATTGCCACCATAATTGTTTACCTGCTCTAGCTTCTAATTTATTTCTATAAACTTCTAAATGTTGTTTAATAACAGGATATTGTTCTATATTTATGTTTTTGTGAGCAAAAATCATCCATAAATTTTTCCATTCAGAACACCACCTTTTAATATCTTGACCTCTCAATATTGGTTTAATGATTTCTGCACATTTTGGGTCGCTTTGAACTAACTTATTCTTAGTAGTATCATCTATAAAAAAAGCCTCATTAAAACCTGTCATTATACCCCTATAAGGTTTAACTCCAGCAAACTCCTTTAAGGGAACTCCTACCCGTTGAATTTTCCGCATTAAATCATCAACCGCAGGAGGTTCTAAACTCCAAGCATGAGCAGAAAACCGCGACCAAGGAATAGTAAAACTGTTTTCTGGATTTTGCACATATTGAATGAGGTTAATATTTTTCAACTCCTCACGAGGAACAGCACAAACTAAAACCTTATCTTCCCCCCGTAGCGGGGGGACTGAGGGGGGTGCGAGGAGGGAGGAAGATAAGGATAAACTTTTGATATTCGAGGGTTGGGGTGGGGTGCTTTTCCTCGCAGCAATAATACAGGGAAATGTATCCGCGTCTGCAAAAATTGGTGCGTCTCCAAAATCAATAATTTGTTCAAACACACTGGACTGACAAAAAAACCGTCGCAAAGATTCACCATAACCAGAACGTAACCATTTATTAGTGACAATATAAGAAATAATTCCTGCTGGTTTGAGCAGATTTAAACCTTTTTCATAAAAATAAATATAAATATCTGCAACTCCGTCATAAGTTTGATAATTTTCCTGTAAATAAGGTTTAAATGGTGATAATAACTCCTGACGAATATAGGGAGGATTTCCAATCACAATATCAAAACCACCTTCAGCAAAAACTTGAGGAAATTCACTTTCCCAATTAAATGGTAAATCTGTGATTTTTGCATCATTAATGATGGAATTACCGACTTTAATATTATCATCCAAATAAGTTAAAGTTTTTCCCTGAGTTGCAGTTTTTAACCACAAAGATAACTTAGTAATTTCTACCGACTCAGGAGATAAATCAACCCCAAATAGATTATTACTAAGAATAGTCTTATCTAATTCAACATTTTCTAGAGTCTCATATTTCAGAAATCGCAAATTATCATTAACTCGTTGATATTGACCTGCAAAATAATCAAAAGCAGCAATTAAAAACGCACCAGAACCACAAGCAGGGTCAAGAACTCGCGTTTTTACTAAAACCTCATCTCGGTAACTTTGCCAAAATTCAATTTCCCGTTTTTGATTTTCTGCTGTATCTATAAACTCTCCTATTTTTAACCGTTGTCTTAATTCATCTTCGCGTTTCTGTAAATATCCACCAATTGCAACTTCAACAATATATTGAGTAATATAAGCGGGAGTATAAAATACGCCTAATTTTTTCCGTTTACCCTGTTTTTTATCAAATTCCTGTTTAGCAACATCAGCTTTTAATTCTTCTAAGTCTGTAATTGACTGCTCAAAAATTCGTCCTAAAATATCTACAGAAACTTCTGAATCAAAATCAAAACGGGTTAATTGTTGCAGTTGACTACACAAAGAATCAGGAATATCTAATAGTTGATCTAAAATTGGATCATGTTGAAATAAACCACCATTATAACCGGGAATTGGGGGATCTTCATTACCTTGGTCAACCCAACGAAAAACGGCTTGATAATTTTCCCAAATTGGTCGAGGATGATAAATATCTTTGTTATTATAGGCTTTGCTAATTGTCTTTTCGGGTAATAATCTCCTATCTTCACAAAAAGCAATAAATAAAATTCTGTCTAATGTTTTTTGTGCTTTCTCAATTAATACTTGATCACGGTTAGGAATATGCAATTTACTACTAAAACGAAACCGGAAATCTTTCACTATATTTAATCTAACTTGTTTATATTCTTCATAAAGTTGTTTAGTAATGTCCTCTTGTGCTTCTTCAGAAGTTACTAACAACCTGTCAATGGTAGATAGCTCTTTAATTGGTAAAAAGTTTTCTCGACAAAGCAGAAAATAAAATCTTTTAAATTCTGCAAAATCCGCTATATTAGTTAATAAAAACTGTTCATAATAAGCGGGAGTTTTATTAGTATGATATAATCGTAATTCTCGATAATTAGAAACGATAATCCAATGACAATCAGGAGTATGATTAGCATAGCGCCAACCCTGATCAACAGCGGATTCTTTTCTCCCTGCTGCGGGTCTATCTAAATCATCTTTTGTCCCTTTTAATTCAATTGGTGCGACAACTTTACCCTGTAATTTTACCTTTCCTTTGTTATTTTCTGTTGCGGTAAAAAAGCCCACAGCAGCATCAGCAGAACCCCCACCGTCAGCTATAGTTTGTTCTGCGTGAATTTGCCAAACTTTACGACCACCTGTAATAATGGAAGAGTAACCTAAAACATTTTGAAAGATATCTTTGAGAAAATCACCATGTAAGGAAATCTCTTTGACTTGGTTAAGAGTACCTGAATTTAAAGCCTCAACCCATTTGATCATAATTTGGTGACGTTGTTCTAAATCTGAAGGAAATTTAAACTTAACCAAAGCATTTTTTAATGATTTTTTCTGGAATAAAGCTTTAGAAAGTTGTTGACTCATAACTTTAATTTCTCATTTAATTTCTGATTTAATTTCTCAATATATATCATCATGTAGATCCCACACTTTCAAGAAGTCGGGTATTTGGATAATCATTTTTGACAAGGGGGTAACATATCAGATAAACTAATTTGTAAATCAGGAAACTCTAAAGCTGAGACTATTCCATCTTCACCAATAATTACCTCACTTTCATAACCATTTTGAGTTGGGTTTCTAAAAATGTGTAATTCACGTTTTACCACATCTAGTACCCAATAATCTTTAATCCCTGCTAAAGAGTAAGCTTTAGCCTTAGTTTCACAATCTAATTTTAAACTACTATCGGCAACCTCAATAATTAAATAAACTTCTGATGGTGTAGGATGATGATCTGCATAGTCCAAAGGATCAATTTTCACGACGGAAATATCCGGTTCTGGTTCAGACCTATCATTTAATTTTACAGGTTCTTGACTAGATACCCAAGCACGATTTTCTAATCTTTTTTTGAATAAATAGTCTGTTCTTACCACTGCTGAACGGTGTGCTGTTCCTTTTGCAATCATCCAAATAATTCTCCCATCTAAAAGTTCCACTCGTTCATCTGGGGCAAAAATACCCGCTTCATTCATGCGGTGATATTCTTCCACCGTCCACAAACGCAATTCTAGATTTGTTTCTGTACTTTGCATAGCGGCTTTAATCACTTTGAGGTGTTTATGTTCACTTGTATTTAATCTAGTTTTATCTTTGAGAGTATAAATTCGCAGCAGGTAAGCGGACTCATAAAGTCTGACTTACAAACATCTTACCCCCGTCCGATCGCCAAAATGTAGCCGCCGATGATGATTATCAAAAATAAATCTATGACAAGTTGTCATATTTGGCGTTAATTGTATTTAAAATAGGATGAGAACAATAAAAATTATTTCCGAGGACAGAAGTATGAAATCTATAGCAGCAACTTTGCGACGTTTGAGCCTAGCTGTATTGACAGTTATTGTAATTTTTGGTAGCTTTGCTGTGTTTACCCCCACTGCATCTGCGGAAACATATACAATTAAGCTGGGTACTGATAAAGGTTTGTTGGCTTTTCAACCCAAGAAACTGACTGTTAAGCCCGGTGATACAATTGAATGGAAGAACAATAAAGTTCCTCCCCACAACGTTGTCTTTGACGCTAAGAAGAATCCTGCTAAAAGTGCTGAATTAGCAAAATCTTTGTCCCACAAGAAGTTATTAATGAGTCCTGGACAAAAAGTAACAACCGTTATTCCTGCTGACGCTACTCTTGGTGATTACACCTTCTATTGTGAACCTCACCGTGGTGCTGGTATGGTTGGTCACATCATTGTTGAAGGCTAATTTATAACTACAAGTTTTGTAATTTATAAACTATCTCCGTATATTTACAGGGATAGTTTATAGTCACAATCAAGGTTTAACTTCCCGATCGCATATCATAACCAAACAAGTTAGGATCAACCTCTCCTAATTGTAAATCAGCTAAACCGTATTCTTGCCAACGTCTTTCCACCATGGCGGCTACACGAGGATCTGATTTTAAAGGTGAACCCCATTCATGTTCGGTTTCTGGAGGGATTTTTGTAGTGGCATCTATACCCATTCTCCCACCTAAACCGAGTTTTTCACTGGCAAAATCTAAGGTATCAAAGGGAGTATTAGGTAGAATAAATACATCTCTGGTAGGATCTACTTTAGAACTAATTGCCCAAACCACTTGACGCGGATCTCTAACATTGATATCCTTATCAACTACAATCACAAATTTCGTGTATGTAAATTGTGGTAACGCACTCCAAAACGCTAAAGCCGCCCGTCGTGCTTGGCCAGGATAAGCTTTGTCTATGGAAATAATCGCGGCTTTATAACTCAAGGCTTCCATGGGTAGGAAGAAATCAACTATTTCTGATACCTGTTGGCGTAAAATCGGGGTGTAAATCCGATTCAGAGCGATCGCCATCATTGCCTCTTCTTTCGGTGGCAGTCCGCTAAATGTGGTAAGATAAACTGGGTCTTTGCGGTGTGTCATACACTGAAACCGCACCAAAGGGGAATCTTCCACACCGCCATAATATCCCATGTGGTCGCCAAAGGGTCCATCTGGTAAAACTTCCCCCGGTGTAATTGTCCCTTCCAAAACAAACTCGGAATCTGCGGGAACTTCCAAATCTACAGTTTTACACCGGGCTAAATTGACCCCAGAACCGCCGTATAATCCAGCAAATAACCACTCTGATAAATCCACAGGAATGGGTGTGGCCGCAGCCATAATGATTAAAGGATCTACACCCAGAGCGATCGCTACCTCTAACTTTTTACCACGTTCTGCGGCTTTGCGCAAGTGTCTCGCCCCTCCCCGTACCGATAACCAATGTACGGTCATTGTGTTTTGAGATTGTAGCTGTAAACGATACACGCCTACATTTGGGATTCCCGTCTCACAATCCTTGGTAATTACCAATCCTAGCGTAATAATCTTTCCGGCATCTCCCGGATAAGGACGTATTAAAGGTAACTTATTTAAGTCTAAATCCTGGCCTTGAATTACCACCTGTTGACAAGGGGGAAAAAAGTCCCGTCCCGGTTTGGCTTTCACCACGTCAAATAACACCTTACCAAAATCTATGGCTTGGGAAATCTTTTTTGGTGGTTTGGGTTGCTGAAGCATACTCAACTTCTTTCCCAGGGTTTCCAACTCCTCTGGTTTTTCCATGTTCATAGCCCAGCATATCCTTTCCACAGTCCCCATTAAATTGACCGCAACGGGAAAAGATGCACCTTTGACGTTTTCAAACAGTAAGCCTGGACCACCTTTTTGCAGCATACGGTTGGAAATCTCCGCAATTTCCATATCGGGGTCAACTAAAGCCGAAATTCGCTTTAATTGTCCTCTTTCTTCTAGAATTTTTATGAATCCCCGTAAATCTCGCGCCATGGTTTTGTTTTTATGAAGAAGTGTAAAGCTATTTTTATCTTAGTCTTGATTTGGATAAGTTGACTTTTTAGTACAAATATACTATAATAGAAAAAAGATGGATTTTTCTCACGCAGAGGCGCAGAGGCGCAGAGAGAATTAGGGGGTTTTATGTTGAGGTTAAATAACAAGATTTCTCTGTTAGAACTTGTCCAAATTTTATCGGTATATCGTCAAAATATCATTTTGAATTTACATGATTTAAAGCAAGATTATCAAAGAACTGGTATTAAGCGAGTTAGGGGGATAAGGGATATTAATGGTGATTTGATTACTCCTTATTTAGAAACTCAAGATATCTATGGTGGTGATTTTGTGCAAATGGGTGTATTTTCTATAAATCGCAATACTGCTACTATTAATATGTTGGTTAAGCGCAAGGTTAAGCTGGTAAAAGTTGAGGATTATACCGATATTATTGAAGTTGGGGGTTTGCTGGCTGATGATTTGGATAGTTTTAATAATTATACCATTGTTAAAGATGGAAAAGTTCACGTTTCTAGTTTAAATATCAAAATCAGTAACAAGAAAGTATTTGATTTATTGCAAGCTAAAGGTGTAATTACTGCTGATAAGTTTGATTTCAATTGTGAGTATACAATCAGGTTAGATAATTTACCATTAGTTCCCGTTAATATAAATTTTGGTAATCTTGATGGGTTGTTTAATCAAATAGCAGAAATCAAAGTCCTTACCAGTATTTTATCTGCTTATTTACGCCATCAATCTGATGTATTTGTCAGTGATCAAATAGAGGAATTAAAACAAAATTATTTGTCAAAAAACCTGTATTTGAATTTCCCCACAACTCAAGAATATGCAAATACAATTGAGACTCATACTAGTTATAAAATTGATTTTGGTAATCAGGATATTCTCAACTTGAGTAAATTATATGCTGCTAACCAATTTTTAGGGAGGAGATATGAAGTTTATAACCAAAAAACTGGAGAGGTATTTGCTAAACCAACCTTAGAAATGGGTTTAAATCACAATATCGCTTTCCGACAAAAAGCCATTACTGGGAGAATGAAACTAACTAAAGTTGATGATTTGATGAAACCGATTTTTGATGACTTTTTGGGAATTAATATCAATGGGAAAATAGGGGAAATTCTAAATCAGGTTGGTGATCATGGTTTAGCCTTTTTATTATCTGCTAAACATAATGGTAAATTAGTCAATAAAGAAGACTTAATTACAGCCATGACAACAGCTTATAAAAAATTAATAGCAGTTGTTGAGCAAATTTATCAACAAAATATTTCTCCCTTAGTATTTTATATTGGTGTCACAGGACATTTACCCAATAAAATCACAGCTAAAGCCATGACTGCTGAAGAATTAGCCGCTAAATATCCCCATTTGCAATTTTCCAAACATGAACAAAAAGGAACATTTTACGAAATTGGAAATACCATTATTAGCATTTACCCGCAAACAGAATATTACAGTAAAAATTCATTAGCAGTTAGTTAATTGATCTTGTATAATTTCCTAGACAACCTGAATAAAGCAATTTTGATGTTTTTGTTTTTCATCTTCATAAAAAGAATATCCCTGATTTTTAGCATAATTCGGGGATATTTGATATAAAAATTTCGTGTTAAGACGCAAATAGGATTAATACTAGATATGTACATGATTAATTCAACAGAGGTATTGCACGTCCTTATTTAGGAGAGAAGCAGGGTGCAA
This sequence comes from Dolichospermum circinale AWQC131C, assembly GCF_000426905.1. NCBI lineage: Bacteria > Bacillati > Cyanobacteriota > Cyanophyceae > Nostocales > Aphanizomenonaceae > Dolichospermum > Dolichospermum circinale. The sequence continues at coordinate 47,669 of NZ_KE384596.1, read as the reverse complement.
TTAAAGATTTTCTCAAGATTTTCAAACAGCCGCAAATATATATCAAAAAGAATGAACATGAGTTAAACAAAGCACAACCTAACAATAAAATTAATCAAAGTTGGGTTTCATTTTCTTCTCTCCCATCTTCTCTCTTCCTTCGCGCCTCTGGGTCTTTGTGTGAGAAAAAAATAGAACTAGTAGACAAGGGCGTAAATGTACTAGCTACTTACCAAATATATAAAACTTAACAAAAAAATTACCCAAATCAAGCAGTATTATCTAGTATTTGTGATATTATCCGTGATGCAATGATTATCACAGAAAAATGGACGAAAATCAGCGTCGCGCTTATTGGCGTGCTAATACAAACTTAATTAGAAATCTTTTAATTGTTTGGGCTTTAGTCTCTTTGGTTTTTAGTATATTACTGGTTCAACCATTAAATGCAATTCGCTTTTTTAGTGTTCCCTTTGGTTTTTGGATGGCGCAACAAGGATCAATTTTGGTGTTTGTGGCACTAATTTTTATTTATGCTTTCCAAATGGATAAATTAGACCAGAAGTATAATAAAAAGTGAGGATAAACAATGTCGGTTGAACTTTGGACTATTATACTAGTTGGCCTTTCTTTTGTACTTTACATTTACATTGGTTGGCAATCACGAGTAGAAAATACTAAAGACTTTTTTATCGCAGGTCAGGGAATACCCGCAATTGCTAATGGCGCTGCCACAGCGGCCGATTGGATGTCTGCGGCTTCCTTTATTTCCATGGCCGGGTTGATTTCGTTTTTGGGATATGACGGTTCTATTTATTTGATGGGTTGGACTGGTGGATATGTTTTACTAGCATTATTATTAGCCCCATATCTACGGAAATTTGGTAAATATACTGTACCTGATTTTGTAGGCGATCGCTATTATTCCAATATAGCTCGGTTGGTGGCGGTAGTTGCAGCTATTTTCATCTCTCTCACCTATGTCGCTGGACAAATGCGAGGTGTGGGAATCGTCTTCAGTCGCTTTTTACAGGTAGACGTAAATACTGGTGTGATCATTGGCATGATCATTGTTGGCTTTTTCGCGGTTTTGGGGGGAATGAAAGGCATTACCTGGACACAAGTAGCCCAGTATTGTGTATTGATTATCGCATATTTAATTCCGGCAATTGCGATCGCTTACAAACTCACAGGTAATCCTATTCCCCAATTAGCCTTTACCACCAGTGATATTGCTGATAAACTCAACCTCATTCAACTGGACTTAGGCTTTAAAGAATATACCCAATCTTTTGCCAACAAGTCAATGCTAGATGTTCTTTTCATCACTATTGCCTTGATGGTAGGAACTGCTGGTTTACCCCACATTATCGTTCGGTTTTACACAGTTAAAAGTGTTCGTGCAGCCCGGTTTTCTGCTGGTTGGGCATTATTATTCATCGCCGTTCTTTACACCACAGCCCCCGCAATCGGGATGTTTTCTCGTTATAATCTTATTACATCCTTGCATGATAAAACAATTGTCGAAGTCCAGCAATTAGATTGGGTAAATAAGTGGGAAAAAACCAAACTTCTAGCTTTTGAAGATAAAAATAAAGATAGCCGTTTGCAGTTAACACCGAACAAAGAAAGCAACGAAATCATCATTGATAAAGATATCATTGTTCTTTCTACCCCAGAAGTTGCTAATTTGCCTCCTTGGATAATTGCTTTAGTTGCGGCTGGTGGTTTAGCGGCTGCTTTATCCACAGCATCTGGATTATTATTAGTAATTTCTAGTTCTGTAGCCCACGATGTTTATTATCGCATTTTTGATGCCCAAGCTTCAGAAAAAAAACGGGTATTTGTAGGGCGGGTTGTTGTTGGTTTAGCTATCGTTCTGGCTGGATATTTTGGTGTAAACCCTCCAGGATTTGTGAGTGAAGTGGTAGCTTTTGCCTTTGGTTTAGCGGCTGCAAGTTTTTTCCCGGTAATATTTCTGGGAATTTTTGATAAACGCACCAATTCTCAAGGTGCAATTGCCGGAATGTTAACAGGTTTGATATTTACAGTTATCTACATCGTTGGCGTAAAATTTACCGGTATGACACCTTGGTTTTTTGGCGTTTCTGCTGAAGGAATTGGCACTTTAGGGATGATTATTAACTTTATTGTCACTCTCACGGTTTCTCGACTTACACCACCACCACCGCCAGAAATTCAGGCTTTGGTAGAGGATTTACGCACTCCGATTATTGAAGAATAATCAATTGTCAGGTATTGTCAGGTAACGTATAAAGTCACCTGACATTTAAATTCACAACCTACAACCTACGCCAAGATAAGAAATTATCCCACCAAGAATTAGAGATATTTCCCATAGATAATTTCATTTTTTGGCGAATATCTTGAATATTCCAGTTGGTAAGTCTAGCTAGATTTTGAGCTTCTTGTTCAAATCTCTGTTTTAAAGAACTTTTATATCTTCTCCCCGCACTACATTTAACCTTACCTGTGAATGGGTGTTGTAAAATATAACGTCCTTGAAAAGAGTCTCTTTGAGCAGTTTCTTGAAAGATCAAATCTTCAGGAAATTTATTCCTAGTATAGCGGACGTGCAAGCGAGTAATGAAAACACTACTACTGGGAAAACGAGAACGAAAACCCGGAGCTATTGGGCTATTACTATCACTATTATCATTCAACCAAAAAACGCCGGCTTGTTTTAATTCTTCATTATTGAGTGGTTCAGCAGCACAAGGATCACAAGTACCCATATCCCAAGCATATTCTAAAAATCCGACTTTTTTATCTTCTTTGGTGTAGGAATTTTGGAACATGGATTTATAAAAATCGCCAAATTGATTTTTCACAAAGACGGGAATATTCACATCTGAAGGAACTTTAACCGTGCGATAATTAGTAATTTCTGCCTGTCCTTTAGGTGAGAGAATATAAATGATTAAATCCTGTTCTTTGGTAGCGTTAACCATTCCTAAACGAATAGGTAACATAAATTTCCGTGATTCGTAGGAAATTTGTAAAGGACGCAAAAATTGATAACCTGATTCGGCGAATTTATCTAAATTGACTTTAGCAACAAAGAATTTCATCCCCGAACGAATGTAGGGTTTGAGTAATTCCTTTGCACCTTGAGGAATTTTATAACCATTGCGATTTAACCAAGTTTCTAAGCCACCAGATTCTTTAGCACTGAGGATAACAATATCATATTCACCAACATTAAATTTGGCTTCAACAGTTACACCTAAACTGCTATCTTCCTGTGTGCTAATATCTGGAGGGGCGGCGCTTTGCATTGGTCGCATATCGTTCATTTTATAAACTGGGGCGCAGGGGTCAGAATCAAAATATTCTACTAATCTTGGGGCGCTAAAAGCATCTAATCTTTCAATAATTTTTGGTTCAGCTACATGAACTTGTTCTTTTTGTAATACTGTGGGAACAGGAACAACAATTGCAAAATCTTTAACATCACCTTGAAAATCGTTAGCCATTGTTAAAACCGTGCGATTTCCGTCTCTAGCAAGTATGACTTGAGAAGCTTGGTTATAGAGTTTTGTATCGGCTTTAGCTACATAAAATCCACAAAAAGCCCAAGCTGTAGGTGCGAAACACAGCACCGCTAAAAGTGCAGATACTAAGGGCATAAATAGACGAAGTTTTTTCATTTTGATGCCTTAATTAATTTTCAATTCTGCTTTATTCCACCAAGAAAATCTAGGGCTAAACCAAGATTTATCTAATAAAATAGTCAAGGGTGCGAGGGTAAATAAAGCCCAAAAAACAGCGGTAGAGAGAAAGAAATAATTCCGCAAAATAAAGGTTAATAAAGCAATACATACTGCCCAGATGATTCTACTAATACGGGCGTTGGGAATTGAACGAGGATCTGTCACCATAAACAGAGAAAATAACACTAAAGATCCACTCATTAAATGATGAAAATAAACGTCCCATGTCCAACCTAACCAAATATTTCTCAGGGCTGCTAAGAGGGAATAAGCACCTAAAAAAGCGGCGGTAGTATCCCAACGACCAATGCGCTGTAAAATCATTCCTCCAGTCCCCGCAAATAAGAGCGCGTACCACCATTCTTCCCCCCATTGTCCTGGGGAAACCCAAGCATCATTGGTGAAGCTAAGAACAGCAATAATGCCAAAATTAGCAGGATTAAAAAAATGCTTTTCTCCATATTGAAAAATAAATTTACTGGCTATGGCTGCAAATCCAGCTAAGGCCATGGTTGGCCAATGATCAACCCGTAATAATAAACTTAGTCCTAAGGAGGTAATGAGGGGACTACGAATATTAATTGGTAAAATTCTGTTTTGGGATTTAGTGATCAATGAAAAGATAATTTGTGTTATTATGCAGGAGGCGATCGCTACAGCAATAAATTCTGGATGTAATGTCCAGTCTCGCGTTAAAACGCCTATGATCAGAAATAAACTCAGAAACAGAATTTGATAATCTCGAACATCTTTGAATAATGTTATCTTCATTTTACTGATTACTCACAGCTTTTCTTCTAGTTTAAATCACTGTTGTCATAAATTAGGTTGTTGTTACAGTTTTTGTAACAAACGGAACTTACACAGGGGGAAAAATGAACTATTCCAGGAAAATACTTGGGAGTAGTTTAATACCCACAAGTCCATAAATACAGGTAAGCTAATAGTAATATTGGCAAGGTTTCCCCTATTCATTCATGTTATGGTAGGTAGCAACCGCAGACGGTGAAATTCGATTTAAATACCGGAAAATCCAATATTTGAATATAGTATCTAAAATCACGGGAAATGTGGCAATAAATAAGAAAATAAAATCACGATTAGCTGGTAGTCCCCAATGTCGTGATATCCCTTCTAAAAGCACTTCCCAACCGTGGGGAGAGTGAAATCCAACAAAAACATCAGTAAATAAAATGATGATAAATGCTTTAGCACTATCACTTAAACCATAGACTACGTTATCAATAAATTCTTTGAGTACAACGACAGAAGATTTACTAATTAGTAACAACACCGTGAAACTAATTACTGCACAAATATCAGCAAATACATTTTTAATTGCATTATCACTTTCTTGACGAAATTCCTCTTTTACTTCCTCCGCTTTCTCTTTGATTTTCTTTTCTAATTCTTCAGACCCTAGAGGAGGTGCATTAGTAATTAAGGCTTCAAATTTAATTCTTTCTTCAAATCTTTGTAATTTTAATAGTCCTTCTTCTTCCATTTCTGCATTTAAGAAAATTTCCGCTTTTTCTTGATTGCGAAAATGTTCTACCAATGGTCCAACAATTAGAGCTTTGGAAATTTGATGAGTTAGGAGAGGAATGATAATAAGTAGTAGTATAAATCGGATGGAGATAATACTTCTTTTTTGTGCTTGACGAAAATTCCTAACTACGTCCTGCTCAGAACCCGGATCTAATTCTACTTGTAGCCGAGTGATAGTATTGAAAATTGAGCGGGGTAAAATTCCTGTAGTATTAGCTTTTCCTTTTCTGATATTTTGGTTAGATTTACTTGCTGTTTTGGGTGTGAATGGTTGAGAATTAACTAAATCTGCGGGGACTTTAACAGGTTGAGAATTGGGATTTTCATAAGTGTATACATCATTATGATTGTATTTAGAGGTAACTTGGTCAATAAATTCTAGTTTCTCTAAAATTAATGCTGGGCTAGTATATTCTATACCCACTTTCATGGCGGCTTTTTGCTTCGATTCATTAGCCAACCACTGACTCGCTTTAAACTCCGTCAGCCGCATTTGTACCGTTTTTAATAACTTTTGCAAATCTGTCTCAAAATAATCCATCACACTATTACTATAGGTGGTAGACTCGCCATCTATTTTGTTACCATGGAAATGTTTTTCTTCCATTCCCTGGATTTTTTTAGCTGCTTGATAAGCTGCTTCTAGGGAACGCTCTGGTGTCAGTAGATACCATCTGTAAGCAGCTAGTAAAAAAGGGTATATTTTTTGTTTAAACACAGTATTTTTCATTGAGACCATGATCTGGCATTATCTACTAAACTCTTAAACTTAAATTAACCTAAAAGATATGGTTTCTTCTATTTGGATTTTTGGTACTAGTCGCAGTGGTAAAACTACTCGCTTGCTAAACCAGTTTAGTGCTTGGTTGCAAATAAAAGACAGTAAGTTGTCCAATTTATTTGACAACCCTATAAATCCAACTGTAAATTTACACCAAAGAGAACTAGGTATTTTATTACTAGCTGCTAATGATGACAACAGACGAGAATTAGCTGATAGAGTTACTACTTTGACCTTGGGAAAACATCCTATTCGCGTCAAAACAGCCCTGGGGTTTTTTCAAGATGAGGTAATTTTATTTTGGCCATTATTAATTGATTTATTGTCAATAAAAGCACAATTTCCGGTTAGATTACGTCCAGAAACGGAACAGGAATTAGCGACAAAACTCTGGAGTTCCCATTTAAACTCAGATATCTTGCGGCGGGTCGGTATAAATGAGTATCGTTTAGTTAGACGAATACTGGATTTATGGCAATTAGCAGCTTATAGCGGTGTATCCTGTGAACATATTCCCCAAATATTGCACAGTGGTATAGCAGATAATTCTATCAATTTAGAACCGGAATTTTTGGGTTCTTTACTACTAAATTGGCGAAATTGGTGTTTAGAACGGGGTTTATTGACTTACGGGCTAATTACCGAGCTATATAACCAAAAATTATTAACTCATGGTGACTATCAGCAGCATCTCAAGCAACGTTATCAGGGTATCATAGCAGATGATGTAGATGATTATCCGGCGATCGCTGCTAATTTATTTGAATTTTTGTTAAATACTGGTGCTGTGGGCGCATTTAGCTACAATCGTGACGGGGCGGTCCGCTGGGGTTTGGGGGCAGATCCTCAGTATTTATCCAGATTAACTAAATATTGTCAAGTAGAGAACTTAACTAAACCACATCCCCATAGTTTGGGATATTTTCTCACTGATCAAATGGTAGAATTGGTAACACAGCCCATGACAATGTTGAGTTTACCAAGTTCTGTACAGCCTATACAAACAACTTCCCGCGCCGAGCTATTACGTCAAACAGCCCAGATAATAATTCACGGGGTCAAATCCGGGGAAGTAGGGGCAAATGAAGTAGCAATTATTGCACCAGGACTAGATGCGATCGCTCGTTATACCTTGGTAGAAATATTAACTAAACAAAATATTGCAGTAGAATCACTTAATGAACAACGCCCATTAATTAGTTCCTCCGTAGTTAGAGCTTTACTGACCTTAATGGCTCTAGTTTATCCTGGTTTGGGGCGTTTGGTGGATAGGGACGCAGTGGCGGAAATGTTAGTTATTTTAAGTCAATATCAAACTCCAGAAGGGGAGAAAAAAGAATTTCATCATTCTAGAATAGATCCGGTGCGGGCTGGGTTAATAGCAGATTATTGTTTTGTTCCCCACCCCGACACACCCGATTTATTATCAGTGAAAACCTTTGAACGCTGGGATAGAATTGGTTATACTGCAACTCAGGCTTATGAACAAATATTACAATGGATTGTCCAACAGCGGGAGCAATATCACCAGCGACCTGTTGTCACTCCGGTTTTTCTCTTATATAAAGCCATTCAAGACTTTGTGTGTAAGGATAAAAATCCTTCATATCAAGAATTATCAGCATTAAGAGAATTAATAGAAACTGCTCAACATTATTGGGAAATAGACACTCGCTTAAAACAAACAGATTCCTTATTACTTTCACTGCATACGCCAGAAACACTTAGCGTTACCATTGCAGAATTTATTCAATTGCTGAAACGCGGAACAATTACTGCTAATCCTGATCCGGTACGTTCTATCGGTAACAATAGAAAAAATGTAACTTTAGCGACTATATTTCAATACCGTGCCAGTAAAAAAAATCACCGTTGGCATTTTTGGTTAGATATTGGTTCACCCCTGTGGGCAAAAGGTGGCGCGGCTACTTTATTTGGTGCTAATGTATTTTTACAGCATAGACTAGGAAAACCTTGGACAGCAGCAGATGAACAATTAGCAGAAGAACAAAGATTACAAAGAATTATCGCCGATTTACTGGCGCGTGTGTCTGATAAACTGTATTTGTGCCACAGTGATTTAGCTGTAAATGGACAGGAACAAATCGGACCTTTGTTACCTTTGGTTTATGCTTGTGAAGCGGTGTAAATAACTAAAATACTGAAATACTCACTTCCAGTTTTAGAATACCATAATTACCGTACCAGCAACCAGTAAAAATTGGCATAATAAATTAATTCACTGAATTTCAGATTTATGAATATTTGCTAATTATTGTTTTCACATTTAGTAAGTGTTCTTCGATAATTTCGGGAATTTCGGTATTGGTTTGAATGATTGATTTACCAATGGTTTGATTAGCGATTTCATTGATAGCATCAATTAAGAGATGAGGCATGGTAATATTAGCTTCAGCAATTTGTTTAATAGTCTCTTGGAGATGATCTTTCTCTAAGATAGCTTTGAGGACTTGGATTTCATAAGCTGACAGATTTTCTAGTAAATTATGCCATTCTGTCGGTAAATTGGTTGGTTGATCATGTTCCGTATCAATTATATCTATATCTAATGGTTGCAGTAATTCATCAAAGGGAAATAACTCTAGATTATTTTCTTGGTTATCGGGTAATATTTCGCAATTAGAATTAATTGTTTCCACTTGAATTAATTCCCAAATTTGATTTTGTAATAAATCTCGTTCCTGTTCTAATAGGGAAATTTGATTTTGTAATTGATTAATTACAGATTGTTTTTCTAATGTCTTGATTTCTAAAGTATTGATGGTATTTTCTAGATTATTTTTGCTCGTGGTTATCTGTGTTAATAGATCATTTTGTTGGCTAATTTGCATCTCTCGATTTTGAACTTCTATTCTCAGTTCATAAAGTTTTTGCTCTAGTTGCGGTTTGAGTCTTCCTAGCAAAATTAGATCATTATCTAGTTCTTGTTTTTCTTGTTTGCATATATCAATTTGAATTTGAATTTGCTTGATTTCAGCGCGAAATACATTACAATTGAGTTCTAATTTTCGCTTTTCTATAATGAGATTATTGTAACTATTATTCAGTTCTATATGACTACTTTCTAAGGTATCAAATTCATTTTGAAGATTATACACTTCAGATTCAATTTGTTTTTTCTGAGCGGCAAATGTACCTATATCTCGATGTAAACTATCCCTTTGATTACGACAATCTCCAATTTGTTTTTGTAGTTGTTGAGTTTCTGTATGTAATAAAGTTTTGTATTCTTCTAATTGCCCTATTTCTCTGAAAATGCGAAATTTCAATGCTTCCAAATCCCGAATACGTCTCTGCAAAGAACCAACTATCTTCAATTCATCAGTTCTCCGGCGTTTATCAACAAGAAATGCGGCTGAATATGTCGCTAAAACTGTTATTATCCCGGAGAGAAAAGCTTTAGAAAAATCCCAGTTAGGGACAAGACTTAAACCAAAACTTACACTAAAAGCAGCTATTCCTAGCACGACTTGATGACTCACTATTGCCGGTGGCATTTTGCGAGGTCTTAGTGTAGTCAAATTGTGAGCATGATTAGTAATTAAAGTCATTTTTCTTCTTCAGTAAAAATACAGTGATAATTCTGCTGAGATTGCATGATTAGAAACCTTGATCATAAGTAGGTTGGACTGAAAATTTGTCGTTATGGCACTCTGGCAAGAGGAAAGAGGTTTTCAGCGATTTTACGTTTCTTTACAGAGTTTGGTTTGATTGTGTTAAACTACTTAACTCTGTAATTAGGTTTTTATTTTCACCAAATACAGCTAAATCTGCCTTTAAAAAGTCAATAAACTGCCTTGCTGTTCTACCGGAACGTCCATGATGACGAGTTGCCCATTGTAAAGCTTTATATTCTAAATCTTCGGGAGCAATACTGATGTTTTTCGCTAGGTGCTGGACAATTTGTAAATAGGTTTTTTGATCTGCTGCTTCAAAGGTTAATGTTAGACCAAAGCGATCGCTAAAAGACAACTTCTCCTCCATTGTATCCCATCCATGAATTTCATGATTATCCTTGGGCGCTGGTCTATCCGTGAAAAATTCCCGGATTAAGTGCCGACGGTTAGAAGTAGCATATACAACTACATTCTCCGGTCTAGCAGTGACATTGCCTTCTAAAACTACTTTCATCATCTTAAAGGCATCATCATCTTCTTCAAAGGATAGATCATCAACAAAAATAATGAATTTCTGGGGAACTCCTCGCAACTGTTCGACAATTTTCGGTAAATCTGGCAATTCTGACTTAGAGACTTCTATTAACCGCAGCTTTCTATGACTATACTCATTTAATAAAGCTTTAACTAAAGAAGACTTGCCCGAACCACGACTACCATAAAGTAATACGTGCAGCGCTGTTTCTCCTGACAATAAAAACTCTGTATTTTTCACCAAAGCATTTTTTTGCCATTCGTAACCTACCAAGGTAGACAGTCTCACTGTATCCGCATAAACAATGCCCACTAACTGCCCATTTTGCCAACGAAAAGCATGGTATTGAGCAAACAAACCGCTACCATGTTGCCTATAATAAGCAGCTAAATCTTCTACAGCATCACCCCAATTTTCTAACTGGTAAATAAATGCTATTATATCCGTTTCTATACCTACCGTTTCCGGTTCTCGATACCAGACCACAGGGGAAATGGGTAAATGAGTTGTCATTTGCACCCACTCGCTCAAAACCGCACTATTACATTCATACAAACTTTGTAACACTTGTAAATCATGGCGCACAGCAGCTACTAAAGCAGGGGGTAATTTGCTAAATTCCTGCTGTTGTGCCAATTTGCTAAAGGCATTATCTGCCCTGAGAATTTGTTTAATTAGGTATTCTTCCCAGGTTTGATAAGCGCTGGTTAAAGCTTGGAAATAACTACCGTAGGCTTGGAGGCAATCCCGACCGTCTGTATCAGTGTAACGGATAGTTTGTAATAAATTCAGAAAACTTTTGCCTACGTCGCTTTGTAGTACAGATTGGTACAGTAAAAGAGAGGCCGCTTGGCGTTGCAGAAATTGGACTGCTGTATAAGATGTATTATTCGATGTCAGCATTGCTATTGTCTCCGATCATGAATTTAAGTATACTACGCAAATAAAATCAGGACTAAGGGAATCTCCAAAAAATACTCCAAAAAATAAATGATCCCATTTTGTGCCATGGGATTCTAGCCCTCCGGGTTTAAAAGTAAGTTAAGATACTCATCAGACACGATAGAAAACTTGTGTTTACAGGAGGAAAATGTAACCATTTGTATATTAAAGTAGAAAGTATTAGGGATAACAGTAAACTAAGAGTGACGATCGGATGGATAAAATACTCACATACATACAGGTAATATGGACAGTGGTAAATATAAGTAACCGTTGTTCTTCCTGGATATGTATTACCAATTATTCAGGGAATAGTCATTGTTATTATTCAAGCTGCAAAGCTATACTACAGACATTGTAAATATTTGACAGTTTTTTGCGTAGACTTGAAAGCAAAAACAACTAATATTGCCATTTTGGCAGGTCTTTATAGCACAGATGGGATATTAGTAGATAGTAGCAATAATTCGGAAATTTTTAGTAGTCACGAAAAAATGCTACAGTTATCCTCATCTTGATCGCAGGAATTCTTTGTCCATTTAAATAACTAGGAAATAATTCATGTTATCATCATTATCTTCTCAAAATATTATCCAATACCTAAAACAGGCAGGGCTGTGTAGTCCTGAAGATGGCAATCTCAATAAATCTGTATTGCCAGAAAATAACCATAAAAATTGGAATTTACTGGTAATGCTGGCAGATAATCGTCAACTGCTAATTAAACAAGAACGAAAAATTAATCATGATTTTAGTTTTCATGAACTCTTTAATGAGTGGCTATTTCATCAGTTATTAGAAAAATTTCCAGTAATTGGTAATATTGGTGCGATCGCATCATCATTGCTACACTTTGATCAGGAAAATTCTATCCTTGTGCGTAGCTATTTAAGCGAATATGTGGAACTAGAAAGATTTTATCAACACAGTAGTATCTTCCCCACAGAGATTGCCAGCGCGATTGGTACTACGTTAGCAAGGTTACACCGATCCACCTTCAATAAACGCGAGTATCGTGATTTTATGTCCACTGCTCCCGCAGGACAATTTCGCTATAATTTTTACAATCCCGCCCAAGGACTCCCATCCATAAATCCAGAAACATTTGGTATAATTCCCACTGAAGCCTTACAATTTCATCTTCTTTATCAAGGTTACGAAACTTTAGAATCTGCCATTGCTGATTTAGCATATCAATGGCAACCATGTTGTTTAACTCACAACGATTTACAATTAAACAATATTTTGGTTCATTCTCGATGGCAACAAGTAGATAATTGTTTAATCAGATTAATTGACTGGGAAGCTTGTGGTTGGGGAGATCCAGCTTTTGATTTGGGAACTCTATTAGCAAGTTATTTAAGAATTTGGTTATCCAGTTTAGTAGTAGATCCAACATTAGAGTTAGAAGAATCTTTGAATTTAGCCATGATTCCTCTAGAGGTATTACAACCTTCAATTTTAGCTTTAATCCGAGCTTATCTTCATACCTTTCCTAGAATTTTAGAACATCATCAGGACTTTATTGTCCGGGTAATTAAATTTGCAGGTTTAGCATTAATTCAACAAATTCAAAACATAATTCAATGCCAAAAATCTTTTGATAATAGGGACTTATGTAAGCTGGAAATTTCTAAAAATCTCTTGACTATTCCCGAACAATCAGTATTAACTATTTTGGGGATATCCGAATCGGAAATTTTTAGATCTTTAGCCAGAATTCAAAAACTCCCTCAACCCCATAAGGAACAAAAATTAGTCCGTCTTTATTACGAAAAAACTCGCCTACGCGGTTGTTAGTAATATTCATCTTTTCTTTTGTTTACAGATATACTTTTCTAAAGTTTGAGGTGCAAAGACAGTTAATGCTCAATGATTCTAATAATCACAATCAAATTGTAAAATCATTATTCGATATTGCCAGTAATATCGAGATTCAACCTAATTTCTGTATTTACCACCCCAATTATCAACCTTTTGCTTTACCCGCTAACATAGCAAATAGGTTTCAACAAAACTCATCTTCTTTAAAACAGAAGTATTTGAACATACTTCTCAGAAATTTTCTTTATGGTATTTATTATAATGGTTCACTGCAAACAGTTTTAGCAGCTAATAATACTCATAATGATTGCCAATCTCAGCTAAATTTCTCAGAAAATAACAGTTTAGGTGTAGATATAGATTTCTATGAACAACTACATCATAGTAATCATGGTACAGGCCATTATGAACCCAATTGGCAGATTTTGAGAATCGAACCTGATGGTAGTATGGCCGTTAAAAAAGATGGTTTAACCATATATATTGAACCAGAATGTCATTTAAAATCACCCAGAAAGTGCTCTAAAATTGGTGACTTGATATCAATATGGATGCCTAAAAATCGTTTACAAAATGGCTGTTATGTAGCAGTAAGTAACTTAGGAATGGCAAAGCAAGATGGACAAAATAATGATTTAGGAGTAGGAATAATTTACTTTAATTTTACATCAGCCGGAGCGATCATTTTCATGGAAAGCTTAACGCAAGCATTAAATAATGCGGCTATTTGCTTTAGTTTTCATGTTCTTTATAATCCCGCTGTCTATGGGCGTTATGATGCAGGTGTCCTGCATTTTGAACGCCAAAATTACCCCACAATTAGGAATATTCTTCAAGAGATTTATCAAGAATATCACGCTTATTTTCAGCCAGAAATTCCCTTATTTACTAAATTCCTAGCACCAGGATTAGGGTTAGCAGAAGAACCATATCAAAAATTTGCCCCTCAAGAAAGTTTTGGTATGAACCGTTGTCAAATTGTCGCCAATGCTTTATTAGAATCTTGGCAAAAAGGTAAAAATGCTCTTGAGGAAAGAATAGAAATCATTAATCAACACTTTGCAGAAAATTTAATTGATATGCACCATCCCTATCTTAACCCTGCTTCTGAAGATATTTATCAGCCTTTAAGCTGATTTTATCAAAAATAATTAACCGCAGATTAACGCAGATCAAGATGGATAAATTTGTGAAATTGATCATTCCTTGTGGTTGATTAGGACTATAATTATTTATTATAGTTTACAATAGCAGCTTTTATTTTAGGAAATTAAACATGGCTTTTACATATTACTACACTGTAAGATTTCAAGATACTGATGCGGCTGGAGTAGTTTATTTCGCTAATGTTTTGAGAATTTGTCATGAAGCTTATGAGGCTTCATTAGCAGCTTCTAGTGTTAATCTTAAATCATTTTTTACTAATCCGTCTTTAGCTTTTCCTATTGTTCATGCTAATGTAGATTTTTTACGTCCTATGTCTTGTGGTGACAATTTAGTGATTAATTTGTTACCAGAAAAAATAGGTTTAGATAAGTTTGAAATTACTTACGAAATTACAGTAGATGAGGTAATTGTTGCTAAGGCAATTACTAGGCACGTTTGTATTAATGTTAGTAGTAGAATTAAGCAGGAATTACCACATTATATGAATAATTGGTTAGAAATAAACCGTTCAGGTGTAGAGGGCTTACAGAGACGAAGATCCAGATCGGAATTTATGTGATTTTAGTAGATAGATACCCCACTTATTCTCATAAGTGGAGTACCTCAAGTATTATGTTTTTAGAAACCATATTCCATGTTTGAAAACTTTGGTAATTAAGACCTGATATAAAACCTGATAATTGGAGGTTAAAAGCAAGAATATGTAGTATAACCTACCAAATATAAAAATCATAAAAATCTTAGAGATTGATAGATTGATAAATGCTTAATCTTCTCATAATTAACTCAATCTTTTGTCCGGTAGTGGCTAAATAAACATTGAAAATTTAAATAGAGTTGAAAGTTTTCAGCAAGTGAAAATAGTCATGAATAATACAAAAGAACGCAAATCTGCTCAAAAAAAGCAGTCTTTTTCTCCAGTTGATATTGGAACTCCTCAAGTACGAGTCTGTAAAACAAAAAGGAAAAATCAGCAGCCTGAATCACTCAGTGACTGGGAACACGCAAGTTAATTGATCAGGTGGTTTTATTAGCCTTTAAACTGTCTAAATTAGAATTTGGGCAGATTTTTTTGGTGATGATCATCATTTAAGATAGTAATGGCATAAGGTAGGGTAAGCCTGGGTAAAGAAAAGTAGATTTTTCATGATTTACAGTCACACATAGGAAAATCATATCCAATCACATCACACAAGTTGATCACAGAAATTAAAGAAATCAGACAAATCATAGTTCAGATTATGTTACCATTTGTGAATCGGTAGAAGATCAGGGTTATAAAAATGCAAAATGGCGACCAAAATCTGATTATTTTGATGATTTATATACTTACCGTCTATTGGACATTTAATCGCATGATTGAATCTATAGACGATATAGTCAAAGTTGATTTCCAAAAAGGTGATGTTGATAATCAATTAAAAGAACAAAATCTTCAGGAGACAGTGGGTATTTCCTTTAAAACAGGTACTTATGGTTTAGATAAAGTGCAAGATGATTTAAAAGAATTATCCATGAGTATTGAAAATAAATCAGACAGTATTGCTATATATGTTGACTGGGATAATAGTTCTTTTGTGGTTGAACATAGCAAGCAGTCGCGGCGGGTAATTCGCAAATCTCCTGACTTAACCCGGGATTTAGCTATACCCCAAGTGCCGACAATTATCGCCCCTAAAAAGACAATTTCTGAAAATGTCACCGCTGAAGATGTTTTTCAAAGAGATAAAGAATCAGGAGTCTATAAACCAGCTTCACCTTTAATTAATGTAGCGGGAGTTAAAGGAAATAAAAAGTTATACAAAGACTTTTTAGATGGGAAGAAAAATTTAGAATTTTCCTTACAACTTGTATTGCGAATTTCAGAAATGAGAGTCGGTATAGCGCCAGGAATAAATGTTCCTCCGGTGTCAATTATTAATTGTCCTTTTACTATTAAAAAACTCCCTTGGACCTACGCCTTACCTTGGAATAAAAAGTAATCTAGGAACACCCCCGACTGCTTGGAAAAATCAGGGATCTGAGTCTTGCGATTTTCGTGTAATTAAAAGTAAACTAGAGAAAGGGGGAGAGTAGGCGTAGGCAGTTGCAGATTAGTTATTCAGACTGGTTTGAGGAAAGTCCGGGCTCCCGAAAGACCAAACTTGCTGGATAAGGTCCAGTGCGAGTGATCGTGAGGATAGTGCCACAGAAAGATACCGCCAGTCAATTTATTGGTTGGTAAGGGTGCAAAGGTGCGGTAAGAGCGCACCAGCAGCGTCGAGAGGCGCTGGCTCGGTAAACCCCGGTTGGGAGCAAGGCCGGAGGAACTACGGTTGGTCTTTTACCGGTTCCGCTGAAAAAGAGCCGCTAGAGGTGTTTGGTAACAAGCATCCCAGATAGATAACTGCCCTCGCAAGAGAACAGAACCCGGCTTACTACCGACTCTCTCTTTTTAATTTTAAGCGAATTATGGATTTTTTATTTTCCATAGTTCGTTTTTTCCCATGAAGCGATCGCTCTATCATAGCTCTATGATAATTAACTATAGATATACACTGGATATGCTCACGCAATTTATCAAGTTTGAATTGTCAAAAAGCGTGAAAAAACTATAATGGTAAACAAGCAATAAAACCGATTTTCGCTTTATGAATTTCAACATAGATTTAAAAGAGCTTGCCCGTAGAGAAAGTGAACAAGTAGAATGGAAAGAAAATGGAGATGATATTAAGATTGCCGAAGGCATAGTAAAAACTATTTCTGCATTTGCCAACGACATTGCCAATGTTGGTGGGGGATATGTTGTTTGTGGAGCAAAAGAGATAAAGGACGAGCATGGTTTTCCCAAAATTCAATATACAGGTCTTAGTGCTAATAAATTAAAAGAAGTTGAACTTAAGGTAACTAAATATTGTCAGAATTATGTTGATCCTGCCATAATACCTCGTATTGTGGAAATCGAAAACCCAGAAAATAACAGCACCAGAATTTTAGTATTTGTAGTTTTACGGACTCGTCATGCCCATATATATAGAGACGGAGAAACTTCTAAATATTATGTTCGTATCAGCCGAGAAACTAAAGAAGCCAGAAATGGTTTTTTGAGGCAGTTATTAACAGAAAAACAAGAAATAGAGTATTTTGATAAACGGACAAATACTCGTGCTACAGAAGCAGATATTGATATACTTGTATTTAGAGATAGTATGCAGGAAATGGGGTTACTTTTTCCTGAAAAATCATTAGAAGATTATTTTTCTGATAGAGAACAAATAGCAGAATTGGTTTCTCCATTGTTTGTACGCACAGATTTAGATCGTATATTACGTCCTAGAAATTTTACCTTATTGATGTTTGGGAAAAAAACAAGTATTACATCCAATTTCCCAGAAGCATATACTATTTTATCAATATATAAAGGGACAGATCGTAGTGAACAAACAGCAGAACGTTACATTTTAACCGGAACAATTGTTGAGCAAGCTAAAAAATCAATAGAATTATTAAATACTCAAGCCTATACTGCATTTGATAAAACAAGTAGC
The DNA here is from genome assembly GCF_000426905.1 of Dolichospermum circinale AWQC131C. Classification (NCBI taxonomy): domain Bacteria; kingdom Bacillati; phylum Cyanobacteriota; class Cyanophyceae; order Nostocales; family Aphanizomenonaceae; genus Dolichospermum; species Dolichospermum circinale. Next base: position 29,994 of record NZ_KE384596.1, on the reverse strand, counting down.
AAACCAAATCAGGTTAAGTATCCCATGCGTGCTTTACAAGAAGCAGTAATTAATGCTATTGTTCACCGTGATTATGAAGTACCTGAACCAATCAGAATCACAGTATTTGCAGATAGAGTAGAAATTAGATCTCCAGGAACTTTACATTGGGGAGTTGATAAAGATAAATTTACGCAAGGAAAAGCCAGTCCTAAATGGAGAAATCAAAGCTTTGCTTATTTATTTAATAAACTTCAATTAGCTCAATCAGAAGGTCAGGGTATCCCCACAATTATTCGGACAATGAGAGAACAAGGATGTCCCGAACCAATCTTTGAAATTGAACCAGAAAGTCTAACTTGTATTCTTCCCGCACACCCAAGACATCAAATTATTAGGGAATTGCAAGAAATTCAAGACAAAGTTATTTTACAGAAGTATCAAGAGGCTAAAACTCAAGTTTTAACACTCTTAGAAAAGGATTTGTACAATTTTAGGTCACTAGATTTGTATTGTGAAGTTATCGCTAAATTAAAACTTCCCCATGAACTTTATAATTTTCTAGAAACCAAGAAATTAGATTTTTCTTTAGTTAATCCCAGTACCCTCATCAATATTGCTGAGATTCTTGCTTTTGATAAAGATAATCTTCCTTATCAAAATATGGCAAATAGAGCCTTATCTGTAGCTATGTCTGGTAAAATAGAAGAAGGTCAAATTGTAAAAGCTGTCGTCAATCTTAAAAAGATAGGTGAACCAGATGATGTGATAGAATTTGTGGGTGAATCTATGTTAAAATACCCTAATCTTGCTCATAATTCTACACTTTTAGAAAAACGGGCAACCGCTAGAATGGATAAAGCAAAAAAATGTATAACCGCAATTAAAAATCGGAAAAGCAATACAACAACAAAAAAAAGAGCTTCGTTACTGTGCGAACAATTATTAGAAGCAGCCCAAAGAGATTTGAATTTGGCACTAGAAAATGTAGAAAATCCCCATGAGAAAAATTTTATTGAAAAGGATTTTAATTTCTTAAACGAATTGAAACAGACTTATAAAAAAACATCAACCAAGTAAAAATATACTATTACTATGCCATTAAGCTGGAACGAAATTAAAAGCCGAGCGATAGCATTTTCTCAAGAATGGGAACATCAAACCTCAGAAATTGTGCCGATTTCTTACCCGTGCAGGACTACCTGTAGGAATTGCCGCAATTAGTTTTTGCGTGTATTCTTCTTTTGGTTCAAGGTAAATGCTTTCAGATGTACCTGATTCTACAATTTTCCCTTGATTCATGACTAAAATGCGATCGCTCAAAAATTTCACTACACTTAAATCATGGGAAATAAAGATATAAGTGAGTTGAAAATCTGCTTGTAATTCTTTCAATAGGTTTAAAACCTGCGCTTGTACGGAAACGTCTAAAGCTGAAACTGATTCATCACAAATAATAAACTTAGGATTTAGAGCTAAAGCGCGAGCAATACAAACCCGTTGACGTTGACCACCAGAAAATTGATGAGGATATTTTTTCATATCATCCGCACTTAAACCCACCCTTTCCAAAAGTTCCACTACCCTAGCTTGTTGCTGTTGTTTTGACTTACCCACACCATGAATTAACAGGGGTTCTATAATCGTTTCCCCAATTTTGATCCGAGGGTTGAGGGAACTAAAGGGATTTTGGAAAATAATTTGCATTTCCCGTCTTAAGTGCTGCAAAGTTTTCCCCGTTGAGTGGGTAATATCTTGTCCATTAAAGAATATTTTACCACTCATTGGTTCGATTAGTCGCAGCAAGGTTCTACCCAAGGTAGTTTTACCACAACCCGATTCTCCCACCAATCCCAAGGTTTCTCCGGGAAAAACATCAAAGGAAACCCCATTTACAGCCTTATGGTAGCGTTTTGTTTCTCCAAATACTCCCCGCACAGGGAAACCTACCTCTAAGTTCCGCACTGTTAATAACGGTTCTTTAGCACTAATATTTGCCAGTCTTTCTTGAAATTCTTTATCAGTAATTTCCGCTGGTTTAACTGGTTCTTTAGCCTTAATTACAACTTCTCCTAATTCATTTTTAACTACACTCATGTAGTCAGAAACAGTTAAGAGTTTGCGGGGACGATGGTTAAGGTTGGGACGACAGGCTACAAGTCCTTTAGTATAAGGATGTTGGGGGTGATTAAAAATTTGTGCAGCAGGTTCATATTCGACTATTTTACCTTGATACATTACCGCTACTTGGTCAGTAATTTCCGAAATTAATCCCAAGTCATGACTAATAAAAATCATAGCCATATTGCGACTTTTTTGTAATTCAGACAACAATTCTAAAATTGTTGCTTGTACAGTCACATCTAAGGCTGTAGTTGGTTCATCTGCAACTAACACAGAAGGGTTACAAGAAATTGCCATAGCAATCATAACCCGTTGTAGCTGACCCCCTGACAATTGATGGGGGTAACGATCTAGCATTGCTTCTTTATGTTGCTTTATTAATTGTGCTAATTTAAAACTGTCCAGTGCAGATAAATCATAATTAAGATAATGTTGTTGAATTTGTTCATCACTAGGTAAGAGTTTAACCTCTTGTAAACCAGCGATCGCAATTGCTTTGGCTTGAACTGCATTCACATTTTGATGACGCATAATTGCTTCTTGCAATTGAAACCCAATCGTATAAACTGGATTTAAAGAACTCATTGGTTCTTGAAAAATCATTGCAATATCACCACCTCGATAAAGCTGCATTTCTTGAGGTGGTAAAGCTAATAAATCCAGTGGTTGGCCATTAGTGGGAGAAAACCAAATTTCCCCCCCACTCACTTGACCGGGATATGACAATAAACCCATAATTGCTAAAGCTGTCACTGACTTTCCACTTCCCGACTCTCCCACTATACCTAGAGTCTCACCCTGATGTAACTGAAAGCTAATACCGTCTACGGCTTTAACCTTTCTGTTATCACTAATAAATTCAACTTGTAGATTACGAACCTCTAACGCTGTTTTTTTCATATTATCAATTACCAAACAATTTACAATTTCGTTAAAATATCGGCTAATAAATATCCCGGCAGTTTAGATAAAGCTAAATTTTGTCCTTGAATGCCTAACTCATTATGGAAAGTGCGAATTATTTTAATAATGTGGTTGATGGTTATTTGATAGTTTTCTGTTTGTTTAGTAAATCCATTTAGGGCTTGTAAATGATTTTCTAAAGCAGCTTCTAAATGTCGAGAAAGCATTTTTTTATCTCCATTAAAACCACCATTGGCAACTAAATAATAATTAGCTATTCCCAAAGTATTATGTGTCAACCACAAATCAAAACTTAAATTTATGTTAGTTAATGACTGAGCAGTATTCACAGCTTCTTCATAAGAACTAATACATAACTTAATAAATTTTTGTTGATCTTCCTTTGTTGTTGTTTGCTGATTTGCTAAGTGCCAGTAAGCGATACCGAGATTATTTTGAGTAGCAGCATAGCCCTGGGGTGAATTGGTTGATGTTCGATATTTTAGCACTTCAGTGTAGGTCTCAATTGCCAATTCGAGATTTTCCGTGGGTTGTTCATATTGAGAAAGATTCCAATAAGCCGTACCAATGTTATTTTGAATCATCCCATATTTTAGGGGTTCATCTGTGGGTTGATAGTGAACAAGTGCTAACTTATAAGCAGCGATCGCTTTTTTGATATGTTCTACAGGCCGATTATACTGCCCTAAATGCCAGTAAGCTGTACCTAAATTATTTTGACAAGCAGCATATCTTAAAGGTTCTATTTCCTCCTGTCGGTAACGAAGTGCTTCATGGTAAGCCATAACTGCCAAGTTCCAGTTTTCCACTGGTTCAGAAAACCTGGCCAAATCACCATAAGCCGTTCCCAAGTTATTTTGGATACGAGCATAAGTTTCTGGTTGAGTATCACTCCTAATTAGCTTGAGTGCTAATTTATAAAAATCTATACCTTGCTGAATATAAATTTTCGCTTCTTCTGAATTATCACGGATGTGGTGTAACATCCAATAAAGTGTCCCCAAATCATTCAAAATATTTAGAATTTGTGGAGAACTTTCATCATAGGTAACCGCTTCCTGATAAGCGAGAATTGCTATCATTAAGTTTTGGAGAGTTGCTTGTCCTTGTTCAATACGCAAGCGATATAAATTACCGAGATTTTGATAAGCGATAGCAAAGCGCTCCCCAGGAATTGCTAACTCATTTCCCTTGGCATTTTCAATATGTAACTGCTCAATTTGCCATAATATTTCTTGTGTTTGTCCGCTATCATCAGTAGTGTCTTTAATTAATTCATGTAATTCCTGGTTAATATCAGATAAAGAAGGGAAACATTGAGCAATGGTTATTTCAGACGCTGGAGCAGGATATTTTGCAGGTATTTGTATTAGTAAATTGTCGTTTTTATTTCCAGATAAATCTAGTTGATTTGTTTGTCTGATATCTCTAGAAATTTCCTCTTCATTAACAAAATCCTGCAAATTTTCCTGATCTAAAGGTAAAGAATCTGCAATATCCTCTGTATAGACTCTATTATCTACAGTTGGTGTCGGTTCTCCTGCAAATACAAATACACCAGTTCGACAATGCCAAAATTTGGGTGCTGATTGCTGAATTGCTAATAACCAAGGACGAGACACCCAAAATAATAAACTGGATTCTAAAAAACTACTCGATTCCTCACCCGATAGATATGCTTCACTGAGTTTGAGATAATTCAAGAATAACCGTTGTACTGCTACTGGTTCTTTAGTCAGCATTTCTACCCCCACAATCTGAAATCCTGGGGTGGGTAAGGGACGGCCAGAATTATTTTTTGAACCTCCGACAATGGGGGGTGGATAATTAACTAACCATTGATTTATTTGCGCTATGGGATTGGGATCAGTGACATTTAATCGCCAAGTCACTAATCTTGGATAAGCTTGAGTGCTAAACTCTTCTTTATTCTTTTGCTGATAGAGGACATTTCCCACTGGATAAGCTAAGAGTGAATGTAAACGCGCTGCTATGCGGTTTCTTAACTTTAAATCATCACATATAGCAAATAGAATTTGTCTACGCAAACCCAAACTCAGGGACAGTTTTAAGCGTTGATAGACTTGCTGATTCTTAACGTTTTTTGTGTGTAGAGTTTCATTCACACTTCTATGTATTTGGCTCTTAGCCCTGTTTTCTGTATACATTCCGACTGAATAAATTGATTTAAAATTAATGTCACATATAACGATCTCAGTCTTTAACTCTCGTCTTTAATGTAGTCAACTAATCGGATAGGGGTAATATGAATCCATCTTCAGGTCTAGAGTTCATAACTGAGATGTTTTCTCTTTCAGGATTAATTAAGGTTTTCCGGCTAGATCGAAGTTAAAAAAATATAATCATTATAGTTACTATGCTTTGTTCCATGCTAACAAAAAATCAGGCTCTTTGTGAAAGTAAGAACCTGAGATCAGGAAAAGTTAAATTTTATAAAATTCTACAATCAACCGACATTAGAAACAGTGAAGGCCACAAAGATTACCCCCCCAACCAAAAGCGCCGCTGCAATTCCTAAAATAATATAATTACGCTTTTGCGCGTTTGTTGGCGGTTCGGCTTGATAAACCTTGGGTTCTTTGGGGAAGTTATTCAGACGGCCGCCTTCTTCCGTTGTATAGGGCATAAAGTTATTCCTTGTTATCATCTTTTAATTAATGTTACACAAATTTGACATTACTCTCATAAAAGTAGATAAATAGTTAAATAAGTTAAATGATGGAAAATTCCTGAGTATCAAAGGATTTTCGATATTTGACCCACTAATAGACATCTGGAGGCAAAGATCAAGATTGTCGGGACAATTCATAAATTTCCCTTACCAGGTTTTTATGTGTCAGACATTTAATTTTCACCAGATGTCTAATCTGACAGTAAAACTTTATTTAATTAGTTTACCGCAGGGATAAGTAGCCGTTTTTTCCTGACTAATCTCACTCACAGGCTGATCCTTAGCCGCTAAATAATCTTTTTGCAATGTATCTAATAAAGTTAGACGTTGATCATACAAGCGCTTCAGGGAACGAGGTGGAGATTGATTCAGGACATAAGCCGTCACTAAAGGTAAAGCGATCGTACTATCAGTATAACAAACAATAGCACTAGGTAATTCATCGGGATCAATTTTACCCCAACTCACAGCTTCAGCGGGAGTCGCCCCAGATAAACCACCAGTATCAGGACGTGCATCAGTAAACTGAACAAAGAAATCATGTCCCCGTTCTTCCAATCCTAACACCTCGTGTATTTGCGGTTGTGTTTGTAGTAAAAAGTTTTTAGGACTACCACCACCAATAATTACTGCCGCACTTGTGCCTTCATTTTCTCGCGCTCCATAAACAATCGCTGCGGTTTCATTGACATCAATAGCGGGATCTAATACCAATTTTGAACCTTCTAAAGCTAAGGCGGCGACATTCATACCGATAGAACTATCACCAGGAGAAGAAGTGTAAATAGGTACGCCACATTCATAGGCCGTCGCCAACAAACAGGAATTTTTCACCCCCAATTGCTGTTCTATTTCCCACACGCACTTACCGAGTAAATAATGAAATTCCGCCGTTCCCATACGCTTTTGAAAAGGTTCAGCTTGGAGAACTTTACGGATAAAAGCGTCGGTTTCTAGGAGTACATCGTAACCGAAAATAATGTCATAAATTCTGATTGTCCCTTCTTCCCGCAATTTGACATCATCTAAAAACGGACTACCAGCAAATAGTTCAAAGCCCAAACCATAATGCATATCATGGTAAAGATTCGCACCTGTGCAAATCATCCAGTCAATAAAACCATTGCGAATGAGGGGCGCAAGGGCGGAAACCCCAAAACCTGCGGGTGTCATAGCCCCAGACAGGCTAACGCCTACGGTGACACCTTCTTGAAACACTTCCTTAGTCAGCAGTTGACAGGCTTCCCGCAACCGGGCTGAGTTGTAGGCGGTAAAATAGGTATCAATCAAATCAACCACGCTAACATTGTTAGATATGGGGGTAGGTGCAATTTTCTTACCTTGTTTTTGTGACATTTTTGGGGAATCCTGAATACTAAATATGCCGAATATAATGTTATCGTATTTGTACGGAAGTTCCTAAAATGTTATTTAGCGATATGAGTTAGGGACAATCCTTAATGGTATACTGAAGGATTAATACAGTTTTGTATTTCTATTATTTGCTATGATTAAAGACAACTAACTTGTTATTAATTATGGCACAAGCTTTAGTGAGTCTCTCTGAAGGAATTGTATCTGAACCAGCACCATTGGAATGAACGCGATCGCTCTTTTTGGTTTACAATAAGATTATCCCAGAGGATTTAGTCAGAAACCGATGTCAACCCTCACAGATATTTCTACTTTAATTGTTAGCACACCAGATACTTGTGGTGGTCGTCCGCGAATTGCTGACACTCGCATTACTGTTCAGTATATTGTCAATGAAATTAAATCTGGTATGACCCCAGAAGAAATTATTGAAGATAAGCCTTATTTGACAATTGCAGGTATTTACACTGCGTTGGCTTATTATTATGCTAATAAGGAATCACTAGATATTGAATTTACTCAATATCAAGAAGAATGTCAGCGACTTGAAGCAGAATATAAAACAAATTATTCAGATCGTAGCTAACAGAATTTATGTGATTTCTAGTCTATCATAACTAATGAATTTGTCAAAACACAAAAATTATACTTCATGATCTTAGTCTTAACAGTTATTTATCAACAGGGTTTATGAAAAGCGACACACCAGAAGAATTAAATCCAGATCAAGAAATTTCCCGTTTAATTGATGAGGTAATATCATCATCGCAAACTGATGAAAAATACCGTCAAAAAATGCAGCGACGGAAAGAAATTCAAGACCAAAGAATAGCTAAAGCCATACCCGAAAAAGGCTTAATTATCGTCAATACTGGTCATGGAAAAGGTAAAACTACTGCGGCTTTGGGAATGGTTTTAAGATCCCTTGGTCATGGACATAAAGTAGCCATAGTTCAATTCATTAAAGGCTCGTGGGAACCAGCAGAAAAACGCGCTTTTAGTCATTGGGAAAACCAACTAGAATTTCATGCTATGGGGGAAGGCTTTACCTGGGAAACTCAAGATCGTGATCGAGATTTGGATAAAGCCGCTGCTGCTTGGGAAAAATCCCTAGAATTTATCAAAAATCCTGATTTTAAATTAGTGCTTTTAGATGAAATTAATATTGCTTTGAAAATGGGTTATTTACAAGTTGAAGAAATATTAGCAGGTTTAGCTCAAAAACCACCGGAAAAGCACGTAATTCTCACGGGAAGAGGCGCACCACCAGCATTAATTGAAAAGGCTGATTTAGTCACTGAAATGACATTAATTAAACATCCTTTTAAGGATCAAGGTGTGAAGGCGCAAGCAGGAATTGAGTATTAAGAATTAATACGGTAATTTGTATTGGTGATAGATATTTGATGATTATAAATAGAACATCTATTCTATCACCTATCTATCACCGATTTATTAATTATCTGAAACCATCGCTTCCCTGTTGACATATCTGTAAAATTTTTCTATCATTAGAACTTACAGAACTTAACTGATGATAGTCTTCTAAAGTTACTGAATAAGGATAAGTTGTCAACTCATTTTCATTAATTTTAGGGATTTTACTTGTTGTCGCTACCTCTATTTTTCCGACTTCCCCAGGTAAAGTTCTTACCATCATAGCTAATTTTCCTGACTTAGCCAAACTACCCTGAAAACAAGTAAATTCAGATTGGGGAAAATACAAAGCACCAATGATTTGATTTTGGCGTTTTTGAAAAACAATGTAACCCTCTTCTGATTTTCCATACAGATAAATACCATCTTCTTCTGGAAATTGGAGTTTTTCTTTTCTTCCTGATTTTATTGTATTTGTGGATAATTTTGTCGTATTTTTCGTCAGTTTATCAGGAGATAATTGATAGGAATTAGCAGAATTAGAAATTTGAGGTTGTTCGATCTTCTCCTGTTTTATTTCTCCAAGTTGTGATCTCACCGAATATCCAGAATTAATTTCATTTTGATGATTATGTGATATATAATTACTGGTAGACAAAGTTGCTGGTGATAGTAGTTTTTGATGTTGTTGACTAGAATAAACAATACCTAAAACACCAACGGAAATAATCAAGCCAGTCAGGGGAAATTTTAATTGGCTGGAAGTGATGATTTTGGAAATATGATTGGAAATATAATTAAGCATACAATTTCTCCTGTAACAAACTTAACCGTTGTTTTTTCGCTTCTTGAAATAATAACTAAATACTAATGATTAAAGATTCCCTCGAAAGTTTCATCTATATATTTTGACTTTAAATCATCAAAAAATCCCTATTTATAGAATTTTCGGGAATAATCAAAAGATAATCATTATTTAATGAATTTACGCTTATCTTCATTAATTCATCCACTGGGGGGATGTAAAATTGAGATTTGAGACTTTTTTACTTTGTCATTGTTATTGTTTGTTTTTCAGTGATCAATAATACACTTTATTTTTTTATGAGCATTTGAGAACAAATTATCCAAACATCTTGTTATCAAACCTTCTTCATTCCTGAACTTCTCGATACAGACAAGGACTAATTCCCAAATTTCCCACAATAAACTCAATACAAAAAAAATTACCCCCTGGGTTCAGGAGGCGTATATCCAATTGATATCATTTAAAACACCCTCGTGCGCGTTTATATTTCTAACTAGCAACGTATTCCTTAACATTAGCGCGGCGACGACGTAAATGTGCGAGAGCTTGATGCTCCAATTGACGCACTCGTTCCCGACTCAGGTTTAATCGTTCTCCAACTTTCGCTAAGGACATTTCATTTCCGTCTTCTAAACCAAAGCGCAAGGCTACTACTTGACGCTGTTGGGGTGTGAGTTCAGCCAGCAGGTTATTCAAGTCCTGACGGAGAAATTCTTGGGTGGTATAATACTCAGGGGAAGGACCATCATCTTCCAACATTTCTTGTAACTCAGTATCTTGGTTATCACCAACACGCACATCTAAAGAAACTGGTTGACGCGCCATATTCAGATATTCACGAATTTGAGCGGGTTCTAACTCCAATTCTTGAGCAATTTCGACTGGTGTGGGCGACCTTCCTAGCTTTTGCGCCAATTCCCGCTGAACTTTTTTAATTTTGTTCAATTTCTCGGTAATATGGATTGGTAAGCGGATAGTCCGACCTTGTTGGGCGATCGCCCTGGTAATTGCTTGACGAATCCACCAGTAAGCATAGGTTGAGAACTTATAACCTCGTGTAGGATCAAATTTTTCTACACCTCGTTCTAACCCCAAAGTCCCTTCCTGAATTAAATCCAGAAATTCCATATTTCGCTTTTGATATTTTTTCGCAATAGCTACAACCAAGCGCAAATTGGCTTCAATCATTTTTTGCTTGGCTCGTCTACCTTGTACCATGAGATGATTTAATTCTGTTTCTGAATGGTTAACATGGGCAGCCCATTCTGCTAAACTGGGTTCATGATCAATTTCCTTGCGTAAAGCTTCCTTAGCTTCTAGTATTACCATCATTTGCTGTACTTGCTTACCGTAAACAATTTCCTGTTCACGGCTTAACAAAGGTACACGGCCAATTTCCCGCAGATAGGTCCGCACCATATCAGCCGTAAATTTAGCATTGATATTTTCTGTATGATTTTTAACGGTAGACATTGTTGTTTTTATCCTCTACTTTTTAAACATAATCAATATTTTTTTCAACCAAGGTAATTCCGGTAATTTTTAAGCTGACAACCTCACAATCTGACAATATATTCTGACAATATATATTACTGCTGATGGCAAGTTACCATTATTCATTACATTGATCAAGATATTACCAGGGCGTTACTATTGCAAGTAAAATTACAGATATTCCCACCTCCCCTTAATTTTGGACTCTTAGCAAGACATTTGTTTGGTCAGTTTCAAAAATTCTTCTTTTTTTATCTAGTATTTGTCTGAAAAAACAGAATCACTATGTGTCTACTTTCGTATCATATTCCCACCAAGAGCGTCAATGATCAAGTTCCCAAATAGTCAATTTTGCAGTTACTTTAAGTGAAAATGTTGATGATAACTTTACCTTAACTTTCAAAAATTGTGTGGTCTATCCATGGTGACGCAAAAACTTCCCCTCAAGTTGCTTTCAAGTGGCCGGATAACCGAACTTGATTTATTTAGATTATGGAGGGATTTTATGAAGTTATGCGTTGTCCGGGGTCCGTTGTTAATTTAAAACTAAAAGCCTAAGTCTGCTTTAGCTAATTCAGCAGCAGTGAATACTTCTTCGTCTGACTTTTCTTCCCAAGCCACATCCCCAATTTCAGCGTAAAATGTGGTATCATAAGGACGGGTACGCACAACCACTGGCATAGGAACAGCATGACCTAAAATCAAAGCCTGTTGTTTAGAGTCTAACTTAGCTAAGACTGAACGTAAACCCCCCCCACCGGATACACCCGTAAAAATAGCATCAATATCTTTCTCATCATTGAGCAAAGCCGTAATGCGAGTACCTATCTGGGACATAACTTCATTATCTATCCCTGATGGACGTTGATCAACTACCAAAAGTGTGACAAAATACTTCCGCAGTTCTCTAGCAATAGTTCCAAAAATCGTACTTTGGACAACTCCTGGGTCAAGAAAGCGGTGTGCTTCCTCTATTGTAATCATTAATGGTGTCGGCCGATCTAAAGGATTTTTACTTTGGAGAAATTTATCAGCTTTTCTGACATAATGCTCATGTATCCGTCTAGTGATCATATTTGTCACTAACATATATGAAAGCATATTTGACTGGGAACCAAATTCAATAACTACGTTTTTTCCCGCTTCTAAAGATTGAACTATATTTTTAACGTAATTTTGTGGACAAGCACTACGCATATACTTTAAACTGTCTAAACGTAATAGTTTACGCTGTAATGACATAATTGAGCCTTTGTGTCCTCTTTTTTCTGCACAAAACATCTCAATATCTTCATTACTCATATTCAGCAATTGAATAATCCAAGATCTACCCAACTCGCTAAATAGAATATTAGCATTATCTAAAGCCGCTTCTGAGAGTCCTAACTCACGATTACATAATTTAATATCTTCAACTTCTACCTGTTCATAACTAAGGTAGAGTTCCTGAGCGTCCCTAACACCTCGGCGTTTAGTCGAGTCTGGATCAAGGGTGTAAACTTCCACTTTTCCGGGAAATAACTGTTTTAAACCCTTCACAGTATTAACGTTTTTCCCTTCTGCGACTGCTTCCCAACCATATTCCGAGTGCATATCAAAAATCAAATTAACAGCCGCATTTTTACGGATCACTCCAGCTAAAATTAAACGGGTGAGAAAAGATTTACCAGTACCAGATTTACCAAAAATACCATTACTCCGTTCCACAAAGCGATTCAAATCAATACAAATCGGCACATCCATATCTAATGGTTTACCGATAGAAAAGTTTTTACGTTGAGGATCATCTTCCCAACCAAACACCTTACGAAAGTCGTCTTCGGTTGCTTCGTAAACTTGGCTAAAGTGACTAGGAATAGTTTTAACAGGTAATAATTCCATCGTCGTACTGGTTTGGGGTTGAAAGGATGCTAAACCCGTAGAAGATGGTATAAAAGAATTAGGGGATTTACCATTGGTGGAAAAAACAGGTTCTTGAGATTCCGGGGTAAACATCAACATTGGTGCGAGGTTAATCATTCCATAAGTACCACTACCGGCTAATACCTCGCGCAAAAAACTATCTTCCCAATTGGGAGGACTAGCAACAATGCGGTCATTTGCAGTTCCTAAAGATACATCTGTTAGCAGACAGAAAAAACGAGAGCGTACCCCTTCTACCACGAGAAATTTACCTACCCGCATATCTTCTACGGAGATATCTGGGTGTAATCTGACTTCTAACCCTCCGGTCAGAGAACCTTCAATAACTGAACCTAATGGCTGTCCCCAATTCATGTTAATTTTATTACTTATCCGTTGTTAGTTGTGACTTGTTTGTTGTCAGGGAACAGGGAATAGGGGAAAAGATGATTACCAATTACCAATTCCTTACTTAATCAATGTTAATGTTTGTCGGTGCATTTCCCACCGGTGGTGTAATTCCTGGTAATGGTTTTCTAAATTGTGAGTAAATGCGATCGCGCCAGGCGAAAAATGCTTCATAATCGGGATTATCAGCTATACTAGACAATCCTTTCCCTCTCAGAGATACTGGTAAATCTAAGTAAGCACCTTCAGGAAACTTTAAAAGCATTGACAAACTAGCTACTGCTAAATCTGCTAAAGTTGGCTCATCACCTGTTAAATAGGGACTATCTGCCAATAATTGGGTAATAATTTCCAAATCTTGTTTTAAGCTAATAATAGCCGCATTTACCGCATCCGTTGTCAAACCCACCCCAAAACCTAGTACAGACAGAAAATCACCAGGAACACCTTCCACAAAATTTCTGAGAATATCTGGGGTTGAAACTGGTAACAAGGCTTTACGGAAATTTTGGTCTTGACTAATAGCTGCAAAAAGTGCCTTTCTGCCCTTCACACCCATTGACTCATCTGCCCAATCCTCCAATAATAAAGTCAAAGCCCGTTTTTTGGGTTCTGTTGGTATCAGCGGACTATCTGGGTATGTTAAGTCTAAATACTTAGCGATTTCCGTAGAATCGAAAATATATCTATTGCCATCTTTTAACACTGGTACTTGTTTTTGTCCAGTCAGTCTAAATAATTCCAGTTGTCCAATTCCCGGTGCAACTTCGATTTTGCGGTACTCTAACCCCTTATAATCAAGGATGAGACGGACTTTTTCGGAAAATTGAGATAGTTCCCACTGATATAGTTCTAGCATAGCGTATATTTTCCAACTCGTTTGGTTATCAACTTGATAATTATATCTGGAGTTTTGAGAATTTTTCCTATTAATTAATGTTTTTTTGCTTGATTTGCTGTCACTAAAGTTGAAAAATATTTATATTTTTCTGTGAACAGCTACCACTAATTATAGCATATCTTCTTGATTAATCAGATACTTTTTTGGAAAATACCCTACAATTGCAAATCCTTCAATTACAAATACAGGAATTACGCAACTGGCATAATACATCAGATATTAGTGAGAACTTTAGTCCTCTCTTTCTCATGCTATGGGGAATATAGACCAGGGCTAAAGCCCTGACTACAAACAAAATATTATAATTTTTTGTGACACCTGCGTAGGTCCTAAACAAGATTATTTTATATTTTCTAGTTGGCAAAATATTATAAGTCTTGATATAACTTGTAAGCAGTCAAGACAAAAAAAATTTATGAAGAGTAATTACGGCAAATTCGGCAAATTCAAATTATTAGCATTAGCGAAAATCATCGGTATCATGGGATTAACTGGCACTAGTCTTTTGATGACTATAGCATCTCAAGCACAAGAAGTGCGTAATACCAAACCAAGTATTTTCAACGAACCGCTCTATAATCGTGGTAAAAAACCAAGTGTTACCACACCTGTCACAACACCCACCCAGCCAGCAACGGAAATTCCCCCTGTTAAACCCACCCAGCCAGCAACAGAAATTCCCATTGTAAAACCCACCCCAACAACACCCATAACAGAAATCAAAGAAACCAGGAACTTAATAGTATTAGCAAACGCCAATGGCTCATTTAAAACCCTGATTAAAGCCTTAAAAGCAGCGGGACTCATTGACACTTTACAAGGAGATGGTCCTTTTACTATTTTTGCTCCTACAGATGCAGCATTTGCGAAACTACCACAAGATGCAGTACGAGATTTGTTAAAGCCAGAAAATAAACAAATCTTGCGACAGGTTTTAACCTATCACGTAGTATCCGGTAAGGTACTCTCCAGTGATTTGAAATCTGGAGACTTGAAGAGCTTACAAGGAGATCCTATTACTGTTAAAGTTAATAGTAATGGAGTAGAAGTAAATGACGCAAAGGTAACTAAAGCAGATATTCAAGGTAGCAACGGCGTTATTCATCAAATTGATAATTTGATTCTCCCTCCCAGTATATAAGTAGGTTGGCGTTAAAAATTGTCGTTATGACAAGGGAACAGTGAACAGGTTTTGGGTAACTTTATTTTTGGTTACTTATGTCGGTTTTTTCCGTTCACCTACTTAGATTTTTTGGTATTTAATTTGTTTGTGAAGATATCAAGGTGAAAATTCCCAATTTATCTAAAAAAGAGAGGATTTTACTGAACAGCAAAACCCAGTTTAAATATTAGTCCTATATATAATATTTAAACTGAGTTTTTTAAAACCTAGTGATCAGACTAACGAGTTTTAGCGGTAGACTTGACTTCCGATGTTTTGACTTCTTGAAGTAACTGCATGATTAATTGATCAAGCTTTTGCGCTACCTGTTCCTCTTGGTGTAGGTTTTGCTCTAACAATTCAACAACTTGGTTTTCTCCCATTTGTTCTGCCACTTTAATCAAACGACGATAACAAGACATTTCCATTTGTTCAATCTTACTATGCCATTCTGCCAGTCCTAAGTCTACAATTTTGGGATTATCTGCTGCTAAAAGTGTAAATTTCTGACATTCACTAATTAAACCAGACGCAACATCACAGGTAATTCTTTGTGGTTTTTCTCCTAAAATATTTAACACCTGTTCTAAGTTTTTAATGTGCTGTTCAGTTTCTTGAATATGTGGCTCAATTACCGTCTTTAACTTATTATTTTGACAACATTGCCACATCATTTGCTGGGCTTCTAAAAAGCGATTTTCCGCATCAAATACGGTGTTGATCTCATAGATAAACTTCTGTTGCAAATTGGTGATTTTATTTGTAATTGGACGCTCGCTAAGTTGAACCATGATTATTCTCCTAATGAGATGAAACTGCATTTAGCAGCACTTCTATTAACTTTACTTCTACTTTCATTTATTCTCTTCTCACTAAAGACACAGTATAGGTATGAAATATAATTTGGTTATTTAAATTATTTAAATCATCAGATCAGACTTGGGGAATAAGACTATAATTTGTGTGATTAATTTGACTATTATTCATCAAGTTTTGCAGATATTACCATTTTATACAATACAAACTAGACCGGAAAAATAAGTTTAATTACTTAAATTATCAAAATCACCAAAATCACGGTTTAGACTTCCCCAATTGCGTTAAAGTAAAGATAAATTAAGAAAATGCTGTCAAAGAAATGGCTGCTCTCAGTTTAGAATTAATTTCGACTCAGTTAGAAAGTCCCAATTTGCGCGATCGCATGATAGCTCTTGCTAGTTTACGTCATGTATCCGCTGATGATGCTGTACCTTTAATTAAAAAGGTTTTAGATGATGATTCCCTGCAAATGCGTTCCATGGCCATTTTTGCTCTAGGTATCAAAAAAACACCAGAGTGTTATTCTATCCTAGTAAAAATTCTGGAAACAGATCCAGATTATGGTATCCGTGCTGATGCGGCTGGAGCTTTAGGATATCTTGAAGATAATCGAGCCGTGGAAGCCTTATCACGGGCATTTTATGAAGATACAGATTGGCTAGTAAGGTTTAGTGCGGCTGTAGCTTTAGGTAATATTAAAGACCCCCGCGCCCATGATATTCTCATTCAAGCCTTAAACAGTCAAGAAATAGTAATTCAACAAGCTGCTATTTCTGCTTTGGGAGAAATCCGGGATATAGATTCGGTAACACATATTCTCCGTTTTGCTCAATCAGAAGATTGGTTAGTGCGTCAACGTCTCGCTGAAGCTTTAGGTAATTTACCCACACCCCAAAGTGTCTCTGCTTTAAAATATCTAGCAAAAGATAGTCATCACAACGTTGCTCAAGCGGCCAGAATTTCTCTGCAACAACTTGAGAAAACCAACAACCTGAGTTGAAATTAAAGTCTCTTCCTAGTTTTTAATAATAAAAGAGATTGTTAAAATTATGATGCAGGGCAGTTTTATTTATGAAGGTTGAAGAATTTTTTGAATTAAGTGCTGGAAAATGGTTTTCTCACCGCACCAGTCACCATTTAGCGTTTAAGCAGTCAGAAGATGGTAAATCAGACATCGTGATTGAGATGTTAGCCCCTGATCATCCTGAAGTGATTAAACTCTGTCAACAGTATGAAATTGAGCCGCATACAGCCACTTGTGGGGCCCGTGTCACCTGGAATGGGACAATGGAATGGGACGAGGAAAAACATGAGGGTTCGACGGTTTTAGCTACAGTTCCCAATGCAGATAACCCAAATGAAGGTAAATTACTGCGAGAAATGGGTTATGCGGAAAAAGCCCCCGTTGCTGGTAGCTATAAAATCGGTGATGATGGTGCTTTGACACTGATTACTGAGTATGAAACTATGTGGTCTGAAGAGAGACTATGGTTTGCTAGTCCTAATTTGCGGATGCGAGTAAGTGTATTAAAGCGGTTTGGTGGTTTTAGTATGGCTTCCTTTACATCTGAAATCCGTATGGGTAGTACGGATGCTTCTAAAAAAGCTACAGAAGCCGCTAATTCGCCAAAATCCTAAAATACAATATTGAGGATTGAGGCGGGTAATTGGTAATGGGTAATGGGTAATGGGTAATTGGTAATTGCCTTTTGCCTTTTGCTTTTTGCCTTTTGATACTTTAAGTTTGATTTTTGTTAAATCTGCAATAAATTAGCGAGAAATTGGGGTAATGGTAACACAATCAACAACAATAAAACCATTGACATTAATCCCATAAAGTCCCGTTTATTATCTAATTCAGTAACATCATTTAAAGCAGGTTCATCACTTAAAGGAATGAATAATAAAATAATTGCCCACAATAAAAATTCCTCTCTAAGGAGCGAAAGTATTAGTAATGATAATCTGGCAATTTGACCAATAATAACAGCAGTACGTTGTCCAAACATAGCATGAACAATGTGACCCCCATCTAATTGTCCAACGGGCATTAAATTTAAAGCTGTGACAATTAATCCTAAAAAACCTGCCACTGCAACTGGATGTAAATCAATAGCTGATTTTACAGTTAATTCACTTCCTAAAGCTAATTTGGAGAGTAAAGCTAATAAAATCGAATATTTAGGATCAAGTGCATTGGGGTTTAACATTCCGGTTCTTTCCGGTAAAGCTACTATTTCCGAATTAGCTAAACCCCAGAATAATAAAGGTACAGTTACAATAAATCCTGCTAAAGGTCCAGCAATACTCACATCAAATAAAGCCTTACGGTGAGGTATGGGACTTCGCATTGTGATAAAAGCGCCGAATGTTCCCAAGAAAAAAGGTACAGGAATAAAATAAGGTAATGTAGCGCGAATTTTATAGAATCTCGCTGTTAAATAATGTCCTAATTCATGAGTAGCTAAAATAGTCATTAAACCTAAAGCATAAGGTAAACCCTGAAAAAATAATGTGAAATCAGATTCTAGTTGTGCGACTTGAAAACCGGCAATTTTCAAACCGACAAAGGTGGTACTAACTAAGGTTGCTATTAATAATACCAATGCTAAACCAGGTTGAGTAATTTTTTCTGTATCTCGTTGGTTATTTTGTTTAGCAGCTTGAGAATTAGGAACTAAAACAAAAAATGGTTTATCATTTACTCCTTCTTGAAATATAACTAAAAAGCGATCGCCAAATTCTTTTTCAATATTAGCTTTAATTTCTTCGTAAGCTGCACTAGCCATAGTTCGCAAATGTCCTCGACAAATAATTGCTTGGGGACGATATTCGATTTTTTGGATAAAATATACAGACCAGGGAAAACAAGTTCGCAGTTGTGCTTCTTCTGCTAAGTCAATAGGACGAACTGGTGGTGTTTCTACTGTAGAATTACGGGAATTATTAGGAGAATTATTATTTGGTTGTTCTTGATTGTCTTGAGATTGATTTTCTCGATTTACAGGTAATTGTCTGCCCGAATTAAACAATACCCAATACAATAATAAACAAATCACTGAAACCGAAATAATTAGCCCAGAGGGAGGTGATTGTTTGACACCATATATCAGACTCCAAGCAGTAGATATAAATGCTGGTGTCATTAAAACTAGCCACAATAACCACACCGGGGTTCTTGTAGCCCGTGCGACACTGTACTGCATTAGTAAATAAGTTAATAACCCCAGAACGATAAAAAACCAAAATGTCATATTATTTACACTATAATTAGATAGAATACCTTACCTGTAATTTCTATTAAAGATTTTGATGCTTAGTTGAACAGCAAAAAGCTTATTTATTTCCTTTAACCGTCACTAATCTTACTGATAAATTCACTGTCAATGTCACAACACAAATAATTTAAAGACTAGACTGTTCTCCAGCGTCTTCTTATTTCATACTATCGTAAATTTGACAGTATTTGATCTTTGGGATTATTTTCTGGATTATTTTTGGCAGAGCATTTGTTTGCTAAACTCCCATCTAATTAGTTTGAACCAAAACTGAAAAAAATTACACAATAATATAATTTTCACGAAACATTGAATATTTTCCTTTATCAACATCCCTACACCTTTTCCCGTTACCCTGTCTCTAAAAAATTATTGACAAATTTCCCTAAGTGTGCTGGTAAAGTTGGGATAAGATATAGCTGCTGCTTCAGCACGATAAATAGTAGTTTTACCAGTAGCATTGAGGGCAGCTATACTTAAACTCATGGCAATACGATGATCTGTATGGCTATCTACTTCAGTACCTATTAAGGGAGTACCACCAGTAATTTCCATACCATCAGGTAACTCGGTAACTTTTGCACCCATTTTATTGAGTTGTTGTGCCATCACGGTAATGCGATCGCTCTCTTTAACTCGTAACTCCTCCGCATTTCTAATAATTGTTGTGCCTTGGGCAAAAACCGCTGCCACTGCTAAAATGGGAATTTCATCAATTAATCTGGGAATAATATCACCAGCAATGGTACAGCTTGTTAAACCACTGGAACGGACGCGGATATCAGCTACCGGT
Organism: Dolichospermum circinale AWQC131C; assembly: GCF_000426905.1. Taxonomy (NCBI): domain Bacteria; kingdom Bacillati; phylum Cyanobacteriota; class Cyanophyceae; order Nostocales; family Aphanizomenonaceae; genus Dolichospermum; species Dolichospermum circinale. The sequence continues at coordinate 9,959 of NZ_KE384596.1, read as the reverse complement.
TCTCCTGCGACTTCCCGCTGATTTTCTAGTTGAATATCTGCCCCCATGAGTTCCAAGGCTTCTAAAATACCGGTGCGGGTGGGATTCACACCCACATTTTCCACTACCAGATTTGAACCAGGAACTATCGCACCAGCAACTAACCAAAAAGCCGCTGAACTTATATCACCAGGTACAATTACCGTTTGTCCGTAGAGTTTCGCCCCACCAGTGATAGTAACGCTATTGCTGTCTGGATCTATACTCAATTCCGCTCCATAAGCTCTTAACATCCGTTCACTGTGATCTCTTGATAAAGCCGGCTCTGTGACAGTGGTTTTTCCCTCAGTATTTAAACCAGCCAGGAGGATACAGGATTTCACTTGAGCCGAAGCAATGGGAGAATGATAATGAATCGGTTTTAGGGCTTGTCCTTGAATGGCTAGGGGTGCTAGAGTATTTCCTTTACGTCCCCAGATTTGCGCTCCCATTTGCTGTAGCGGTTTGACGACACGGGACATGGGACGCGATCGCAAAGAACTGTCGCCTGTGACTGTAAAAAATCGTCCTGGATGGGATGCTAATAACCCTAACATCAACCTCATGGTTGTTCCAGAGTTACCAGCATCTAAGACATCTATAGGTTCTTGGAAATTTCCCAAACCGATGCCTTTAACTGTGACTAATTCTGTATTTAATTCCGAAATTTCCGCACCTAAAGCCCGAAAACAGGCGGCTGTGCTGCGGGGATCTTCCCCTAAAAGTAGCCCTTGAATTTGAGTTTCACCCTCAGCGATCGCACCTAACATTAAAGCTCGATGGGAAATAGATTTATCTCCGGGAACACGGATACTTCCCTGGAGAGATAGGCCAGCTAAGGGTGGCTGAATAATTAAGTGATCAGAAGAGTTTGCTTGGGTTTCTAAAGTAATCACAACAGCCGACATCAGTATATAATAGCTTTAAAATAGATATAAAAGCTAAACAGTAACTTGATTAATTGTCACTATAGGCTTTCAATTTAGGATCTTACCGTCTTTTGGTAACTATTGTCGGCGTTCCATAATTGAATTATAGGAATTATGTTGCCTTTGAATTTTTGTCTCCAATTGCAGAAAGCAAAATTCCTTTATATGGTAGAATAGCTGACTGCTAATTGAAAAGATTTTGACCATGATAACTTGGTGTTCTCTATTAATACAACGGTGGGGTAGGATGACAAAGTTCCTATCCTTATTCTGTTTATGTCTACTATTGGTGATTAGTTGTACTCCTAAACAACAAACAAATACACCATCATCTAGTATTGTTAATACTCCTGGAGGTGATGGTCGGATCACCATAGGAACAACGGCAAAACCAAGAACTCTTGATCCTGCTGATGCGTATGAATTATCATCCTTGACTTTAATATTTAATATGAGCGATCGCTTATATAAGTATGAACCAGGTATTACAGAGATTAAACCAGAACTAGCCACAGCATTACCTAAAGTTAGTGCTGATGGTTTAACTTATACTATTCCTATTCGCAAAGGGGTAGTATTTCATGATGATACTCCCTTCAATGCCAAAGCAATGGAGTTTAGTATTCAACGTTTCATCGAAAATAAAGGTAAACCGTCTTTTTTATTATCTGATACCATAGCTACTGTGAAAGCCACAGGAGAATATGAATTAACAATTAAACTGAAAAAACCCTTTGCAGCTTTTCCTTCCTTGTTAGCATTTTCTGGAGTTTGTGCAGTTTCACCAAACTCCTATGAAATTGGACCTGGGAAATTTAAACCCAATACCTTTGTAGGGACTGGTGCTTATAAATTAGCTAACTATGGAACTGATTCTTTAAGATTTGATATCTTTGATAAATATTGGGGAACAAAACCCGAAAATAAAGGTGTAAATGTCCAAATTCAAACCAGTCCAGTTAACCTATTTAATGCTTTTAAAACAGGTGCGGTAGACGTAGCTTACCTATCCTTACAACCGGACCAAATTCAGAGCCTAGAAGCAAGTGCTAAAAAAGGAGATTGGCAAGCAATTACCGCTCAAGGTAGTGTAGTTAGTTATATGGTGTTAAATCGCAATCAAAAACCTTTAGATAAAATAGAAGTGAGAAAAGCGATCGCATCATTAATTGATCGACCATTATTAAATAATCGGGTATTATTTTCCCAAGCTGATCCCCTTTATAGCATGATTCCCACAACCTTCAACGTTTCCCAACCATTATTTAAAGACAAATATGGTGATGGTAACTTTGAACAAGCAAAAAAATCTTTAATTGCGGCGGGTTTCTCCAAAGAAAATCCTGCTAAAGTACAAGTTTGGTATCCTGCAAGTTCACCCACTCGTGGTTTAACAGCACAAACCCTAAAATCCTTGGCCGATACTAAAATGGATGGTATATTACAATTAGAAATTCAAAATGTAGAAGGCGCTACCTTCTTTAAAGAAATTTCCAAAGGTTCATATCCAGTCGCTTTACTTGATTGGTATCCAGACTTTTTAGATCCAGACAACTATGTACAGCCATTTTTAGCCTGTGAAAAAGGTTCAGTTGCTAAAGGTTGTGAAATCGGTGGTAGTCAATCTCAGGGTTCATTCTATTATAGTGAAACCATGAATAAACTCATAGATCAACAACGCCAAGAACAAAATCCCCAAGCCCGGAAAAAAATATTTTCTGACATTCAAACCCAAGTTTTAACTGATGTTCCTTATATACCCTTATGGCAAAATAAAGATTATGTATTTGCTCAAAAAGGCGTAAATAACGTTAAACTTGATCCCACCCAAAACCTGATTTATCAAACAATTAAAAAGTAGGGAATAGGTAAAACGGACTGAATAATTCAAAGTTTGTAGTAAGGAATTACTCCTTACTGCATTCCTTGTTAGAGACAGGTAACGAGGTTTTTGTGGATTTTTAGTTTTTAATTAATGAATTTTTAATTAATAAATATGTCCCGTTCCAAAGCATTACAATATTACATTGTTTCCCGGTTACTATTTGCGCCACTGCAATTATTAACTATTATTACCATCGTCTTTCTTTTATTAAGAGCTACACCAGGAGATCCTGCTGATGCAATTTTAGGAGGAAGAGCGCCAGAAAGCGCGAAAGAAGAACTAAGAAAACAACTTGGTTTAGACTTACCAATTTGGTTACAATATCTCAATTATTTAGGTAATTTACTTCACTTTGATTTAGGAACTTCCTTAACCAGTCGCGGCCAAAATGTTGGCGAAATCATCGGTCAATATTTTCCAGCTACCGTAGAATTAGCCTTTGCTAGTATGGCTGTAGCCTTAATTGTCGGCGTTTTAGTTGGTACTATTTCCGCTTCCCGTCCGGGAACTATTTTTGATGTTAGTGGGCGTTTATTTGGAATTATTACTTATGCACTACCCATGTTTTGGGCGGGTATGTTATTACAATTAATTTTCTCAGTTCAACTCGGTTGGTTTCCCAATTCTAATCGCTTTCCCCCTAACCTTCCCGCACCCACAAATATCACTGGTTTATATACAATTGATAGTTTATTAAGTGGGAATTTAAGTCAATTTTTCATATCTTTACATCATTTAGCCTTACCAAGTTTAACTTTAGGAATTTTACTCAGTGGAATTTTTGAGCGCATTGTCAGAGTTAATTTAAAACAAACATTAAAAGCTGATTATGTAGAAGCGGCTAGAGCGCGGGGAATCTCTGAAAATAAGATTTTAGTCTCCCACGCCTTAAAGAATGCCTTAATTCCTGTAATTACCGTTTTAGGATTAACATTTGCTTCCTTGTTAGGTGGGGCAATTTTAACAGAAGTAACCTTTTCCTGGCCTGGTTTAGCCAATCGTTTATATCAAGCTATTTCTGATCGGGATTATCCCACAGTTCAAGGTGTGTTAGTATTTTTTGGTGCAATTGTTGTCACTGCGAGTATTTTAATTGATATTCTCAATGCTTATGTAGATCCGAGAATTAGATATTAGAGGATGTTTTAAAGGTTTTGGGCGAATATAATATGGTTTCGCAAGGCCAAAAGCGAACACTACTACACAAGTAAAGTCCACCTACGTGGACTAATAAATGGGGGCGGTTTGTCGTCCTCTGGATTATTTTTTTACGAACCACTCTACGCACGAAGGACACGGAGTTAATGAACCACGAAGAAGCGAAGGAAGTTTAAGTTGACTGATGAAGTCAGAAAAGAATAGGTAAAAAAACATGAATATTCATTATATAATTAGTAAATTATTTATTTGAAGACCAATGGAACATAATCAGGATGACTCTGTTAAGGTTGATGAAATAGCCAAACTTTTAGCAAGAGTTAAACCCCTAGAAGTCTATCCCCACGAAGAAGTATTAGCAACAATTCTTATTCAGCAAGCTTTCGATAATGCAAAACTAACTTCTACTGCACCTGGACTATCACTAGCGGCTGCATTTGATTTAATTGTCGCTGCTGAATACTATGGAAAACTCGCTAATAAAGGATGGCTTTACTGTCCAAATGATAATTCTTCTCTTTTGATTTATCCATACACTAATGCTTGTCCAAGATGTATTTTACAGGGTAGGTTTTCTTTTCATCATGCAAATAAGCCTCCATCTGGAACAATTGGCAAAACAACAAGTCGGTTATTGTGTGTATTTTTAAAGCACTTATTTAAAATCAATTCTCAAGATTTACAAATTTATCATGGTATTGAACCTATTGATGTCATCATTTATGATGAAAAGGAGAATATAGTTTTACTTTCTGAAGTTAAGGCTGCTCCACTTACTACTTTACCGTTAGCAGTACCCGTTGAAATACAAACTGAATTGGGAGAGGACGGTGAATTATTATCTCGTTCACATTCATCTACAGATAATTCTTTTCTTACTTCGTCCAATTTACATATTATTCTTCCTAATTTGGAAGATCAGGTATATAAATATGAACTTATAAATTTAGGAATTAGAGGAAATAATAATTCCTCAGTATGGATCTATGAGCAAATGGGAGCAGCTTTTAATAAAGATAATCAACTGTTCTCTCGTTATTTCCAGTTTTGGAGTATTGCTTATTCTGCATATAATAAAGCTGCTAGGGGTAAGGGAAATTTACCCGAATCTGTCTATTGGTTAACTAATGCTTGCGGACAACCTATTCCTAGACCTGTAAATTGGCCTCAAAGAAAAAGTGGTGAAGGGTACGAATCTATTTCTGATACTAAATCTAGTGTGGGGATGGATAGAACTGATGATATTAAAAAAGGAATTTATCAAGTTTTAAAAATTGCTGCTTCGGAAAAGCCAAAGCATAGTAAAATAACAGTGAAAACTACTCTGCTCTCTAATATTCATGCTGTACGTCACTATAATGATTATTTGCTTGAACTTCAAGATATTGTATGGACAATAGATGAAACAAGACAAGCAAAAATAGTCGCTGATTTACCACCAGAAAAAGAAATTTTTAATCTCTTTGATGGTGTAATAACCTTTACAGAAAGTCATATAAGAGATGAATGGATTAAGCAAAAATTTAGATTTTAATATTTCCTTACAAGTGATTTCAAATCATATTGCTAGGCGAGTAGGGGAGGATGTCCAAAAAAGAATTAATGCTCTGAAAATAGGGCAAAAAATGCAAGATTTACCTGAAGAACTTTGGCACGAAAGTTTTAAATTCTATGTAAAACATGATCCTAACCGACAAGGTGGACCAAATTTAAGGATGATTCGTCTTGATCCTGAAAACCCTTCATTAACGGTTACAGGTTATATTTTTAATAAGTTTGTTCATCCCTATGAAGATAGATTTATTACTGTACGTGAAGCGGCTCGTTTACAAGGATTACCTGATGATTTACAGTTGCAGGGAACTTTAACAAGTAGTCAGCTTCAGGTTGGTAATGCTGTTCCAGTTCCACTTGCTAAAGCTGTATTTCAACAATTAGTTAAACAAGCTAATTTATTAGGATTTGAAAATCGTTCTCTGAAAGCACTGAGTTTATTTAGTGGTGCTGGAGGTATGGATATTGGTGCTGATTTAACACAGGGTATAGAAACTAAAGTAGCCGTTGATAATTGGGGTGATGCTTGTGCAACTTTAAAGGGTTATTTTGGCGAACACATTCAAGTGATAGAAAAAGATATTTCTACTATTCAAGACCCGTTAAGCTTCTGGCAAAATGTTTCTGGTGAAATTAATAAACCTGATATTATATTTGGTGGACCACCTTGTCAGACGTTTAGTCAAGCTGGTAAACAAAGAGGTTTGCAAGATAAAAGGGGTGGGATGATTTATGAGTTTTTCAGGTTTATTGAATGTTTACACCCTGCTTTTTTCGTAATGGAAAATGTTTCTAATTTGAAGGGTTTAGGAGGTGGAAAGCTATACCAAGAAATTTGGATAAATATGATTAATTTAGGTTATAATGTTTCGTCTGGTGTTCTTTTAGCGGCTGATTTTGGGACTCCTCAATTAAGAAAGAGATTGTTTTTTATTGGTTGTCGAAAAGATATTGGTATTATTGATTTACCCTTACCTACTCATAGTCCTAAATTTGAATTATTTGGATTATTACCGTATTTAACGGTAAAAGAAGCATTTGCTAATTTACCAGATGCAGAATTTAGTGGTTGTAAATGAATATTTTTGACTTCGCGCAAAGATTTTCAAGGAAGAACTCAAAAAATCTAAACTGTAAATAAATAAAGCGGGTGGCGGGAATCGAACCCGCATTATTAGCTTGGAAGGCTAAAGTTTTACCACTAAACTACACCCGCAAATTTCTAACTCTATCACTATAACATGGATTTTTTAAAAGCGCAAGCATTTATTGGGAATTTATTGGCTCAATTTTCAGTTGGAGACGAATATATAAATTGCTCAGGTCTGGTTTTGATCCATCTTGATTATAACCAGCAATAAACCTCTCTTGTGCAAATATCTGATTAATTGCTTGCTCGTAAATGCTTCTTTCCCCAGAAAGTACCTCCGGTTCAATGGTGATAATTTCTGCTTGTTTAAAGTATCCATTACTATCAATTATTAAACTAATTAGTATATTTGCTGATTTAATAATTTCGTCGCCAGGAAGTGAACTAAGCTCTAATTCCTTTTCTGTACTTCCTTTGTATTCAGGAAGAACATCTGGTAAACCATCTGCTCGGATTTGTTTTTCTTGTATTAATTCATTTACTTCTTCTTTCAGTACAGGAGTAATAGTAGCGATCGCTCCTCCTTGATTTACTGTTGGGGAGGGTTCTGAGTTAGAATTTAAAGGAGGTTCTACTGCGGGAGTTGGGGAACTAGCGGGAATGTCTGAGGGTAGAACAGTTTCCTTACCTAGTATAACTTCTTGACGACGATGCCAAGGCAGTTCCCGTTCTGGAATTATTGGTGTTGTTTCTGGTGTTGCATTGGTAGGATATGATTGTTGTCTAATTAGTGGTTTTATCACTTCGGGTTTTATCACTTCGGGTTTTATCACTTCCGGTTTTAGCACTTCCGGTTTTAGCACTTCCGGTTTTAGCACTTCCGGTTTTATCACTTCCGGTTTTAGCACTTCCGGTTTTATCACTTCGGGTTTTATCACTTCCGGTTTTTGATTTTTATGCTGTTGTGGTAAATTATCACTAGGATTTATCTCACTATGATCCTGATTGCTGTCTGTAATGGCTGATGATTTTGGTGAAAGTGAAAAAGAAGACTGTTGTTTAACCTTTGGAGTAGTTGATTTTGGTTTAATTATAGATTTTTGTTCAGAAGAAATCTCCAGGAAGTCAATAGGGACAGAACTTTGATGAGACTGGGGAAACCAAGCTGGAAACTCATCAGTAGAACGTATTAACCAAAATACTAACAGATGAATAGACACAGAAGCAATAGATACAACAATCCACAACCAAGCTGGATCAGTATGTCGTCTAAAATTTTCAGATTTATTTGAATAGTTATCTATAACCGTTGGTATCATTTTAATTTAAAGTTAGATATAATTAAAATAGCATTTAAGTATAGCTGACAACAGTTTACAGATAAATCAAATTAATCCCTAACTAGCTTTGAAATCCTGGTTTTTTCACCCTCCCCACCCCCAATTAAGCTCAAAAACTGGTAATCTATCTGTTGGACTACTTCAAATTCGTGTAGCTACACCTGATGATGTGATGAGTATCGCCCAAATTGTCGCTGAAAGTTTTCACTCCCAAAAGGGTTTATGGGGTTGGGCTTTTCCTTTATTTCGTTTGGGCGTTTACGAGGATTTAAGGTATCGTCTCCAGTTTCCCACGCATCATCATGTTTGTTTGGTTGCTGTTGATACTACCACTAAAGATCATGAAATCATGGGAACTATAGAAATGGGTGTGAGAACCAGTAATTCTTGGTATGGTATCAGCAAATGTTTTCCTTACTTGTCTAATTTAGCAGTTCACCCTAATTACCGGAGATTGGGTGTGGCTTCTAGCTTGCTAATTCACTGTGAGCAAATTTCCCAAGAATGGGGATTTCAAGACTTATATCTCCATGTTTTGGAAAATAATCATCAAGCTCGTCAGCTTTATTGTAAGTTAGCATATCGGGTGTATAAAGTCGAATCTCTTTGGAACGCGCTTTTACTTAATCGCTCACGGGAGATATTGCTACATAAACATCTACATCTACGATAAAGCTGCTTGTATACGTTCTATTGTGCGATTGTTCTCTGCGGTTGTACCAATGGTGATTCTTAACCCGTTGGGTAGAAGTCTGATTAATGTACCTTGACTTCTAAGCTTTTGGTTGAGATTCGTTAAAATGTGATCTTCTGCGTCCTGATAGCCAGGTTTAACACGCAAGTAAATAAAGTTAGCTCTGCTGGGTGTAATTTCTAGGATTGAGTGTGCTGATAAGGCTGTAATTAGTTTGGTTCTTTCATTCAGGGTTTGGGGAATTAACTGTAATAAAAGTTGCCGATTTTCCAAAGCCATGAGAGCGGAAGCAATGGAAAAACTAGGAAGATTGTAAGGAAGACGGACTTTTTCTAAAATAGCGATCGCTTGTGGATGTGCGATACAATACCCTACACGCATAGCTGCGAGACGGAAAGCTTTGGAAAAAGTACGTAATATTATCCAGTTAGGATGTTGTAATAATTCTGCTGCTAGAGTAGTTTGACTAAATTCAAAGTAAGCTTCGTCAATGACTACTAAAATCTCTTCTGGTAAACTTTTCAACCATGTTATTTCCGCTGCTGTTAAGCAATTAGCTGTAGGGGAATTGGGGTGGACAACAAAAACGACGCGAATGGGGGGATTTTGGGTTTGTATAATTGCAGATTTTGCAGCTTCTAAATCAGTTTCAAAATTGTGTTGATTTCTCCCAATTGTCACCACAGAAATTCCCAAAGTTTGGGCTAAAATTGCATACATTGAGAAAGTGGGATTAGCGACTAAAATAGAACCTTCTCCTCCTAAACAAGTCGCAATTAATAGGGATCTAATTAATTCATCAGAACCATTACCAACGGAGATATTAGCAGCAGTGAAAGTTGAATTTGACAGATTTGCTGATTCATTAACATATTCAGCTATAGCATTTTTCAGAGATTCATGACCACCATCAGGATAACGATTAGTTTCGATAATTTGTTGATAAATAAAAGCTAATTTCTCTTTGATTTCTGGTGGTAGATCCAAAGGACTTTCATTAGTATCTAATCTATCAAATTGGATATTAACTGGTTCAGTGCTATCACTTCCGGGGTGAGGTTTGTAAGCATTAAGTTGGGATAAATCAGAGCGAATAAATTTGAGATTTTGCATTGGTAATAGTAAAAAGGTTTTAATTAACTTTTATTGTTGATAATAGCTGACAAAATAGAGAAATTTCTTGCCAGATTTCTTGACTAACATTCCCTAAAGCGTGATCACTATTGAACTGCTATATAAAACCTAGACAAAACTAGACTTTACTTTCTACTTCAACGGGAGCATGGGAGCA